>NZ_BAAAPF010000113.1:0-20468 GCF_039531005.1 Streptomyces synnematoformans | reverse complement strand
CCGCGCTCCCCGTGCGCCGCTCCCGCCACCCGCCCCGGCGGGCGCAGGCGGCGGTGCCGCGCCCGGGCGGCCGGGACCACCGCCAGGTGTGCCAGCGCTATCCCCAGGATGTGCAGCAGCATCGTGTCCACGTTCGCGACGTGCCCCGGCACCGCCGTCTTCAGCAGCTCCACGACCAGCGCCAGCATCGCGCCGGCGAAGACGGTACGGGCGAACGAGCCCGCCACCGACACCCGCACCCGCCCGCCCACCAGCGGCAGCAGCACCCCCGCGGGCGCCAGCACGAGCAGCGACTCGACGACGTGCCGCAGCGCCGACCAGGGGTCGTCGGCGAACTCCGCCCGGATCGTGGTGAGCGGGCGCAGATTCGCCGCGTCAACCCACGGCACGGCGTTGGGGCGGAGCGTAAACCACCAGACTGCGGTCAGATGCAGGACTAGGAGGACAACGCCGGCCATCCGGAATCTGAGGGCGGCCGTTCCGCCCGTCGCATGGCGCTGCACGCAGGCAAGGACGACGCCGCCGCCCCGTACGGTTCCCGCGTTCCGCCGGCGGGGTGAGCGAGGGGTGGGCGAGGGGTGAGGGGGCGGCTCAGGCGGCGGGTTCGCCGACGGTGCTGTCCGGCGTCCGGATCACCTCGTCGGTGCAGCGGTACGCGTACGGCTCGTCGCCCTCCTCCGGCCCCGCCAGCACAGCCGTACGGTCCTCGCCCACCGCGTACGTGCACACCAGCTGCGCCAGCACCGGCGACCCCAGCGTCTGCGGGTCCCGGCTGAGCCGCACCGTGCCCGCCGGGTCCCCGGAGCGGCCGTCCACCACCCGCAGCCCGGCGACGGCGGTGGAGTAGCCGGCCTCCCGCTCGTCGTCGCTCGGCTCCCGCGTCAGCTCGGCCAGCAGCCGCGCGGCCAGCTCCGCACCCGTCACGTCGTCGGGGACGCCGCGGGGCACCGGCGCCAGCTGCCTGCCGCACACCAGGTACACCGGCCGCAGCGTCTCGCCGTCCGCCGGGCTCCCCGCCGGCGACGGGCCGCCCGGCGCGCACTCGGCCCGCGCGGGCGCGCTGCGCGCGCTCACGGGCACGGAGGTGGGCCGGATCCCGCACCCGGCGGCGGACACCGCGACGGCGAGCGCCGCCAGGGCCGTCAGGGCCGCGAAGACCGGCCGGTTCGAGGCTGCCGCCCTCACTCGTCCTCCTGCTCCAGGGCCTCCGCCGCCGCCGACGAGTCCCGCGGCAGCCGGAGCGTGAACACCGCCCCGCCCGCCGGGTCGTTGGCCGCGGTGATCGTACCGCCGTGGATGCGGGCGTTCTCCACCGCGATGGACAGCCCGAGGCCGCTGCCGTCGGAGCGCGGCCGGGCCGTGTCCGCCTTGTAGAAGCGGTCGAAGACGTGCGGCAGCACCCCGGCCGGGATGCCGGGGCCGTTGTCCTTGACCTCGATCAGCAGGTCCCCGGCGCCGGGCGCGTCCGCCGTGGTGCGCACCGACACGCGCACGGGGGAGCCGCCGTGCTTGAGCGCGTTGCCGATGAGGTTGGCGAGGATCACGTCGAGGCGCCGCGGGTCGAGGCGCGCGACGATGCCGCGGTCGGCGTCCAGCTCCACCGCGTCCAGCCACGCGCGCGCGTCGATGCAGGCGGTGACCTGGTCGGCGACGTCGACGTCGTCGAGGACGAGCCGGGCGGTGCCGGCGTCGAAGCGGGTCACCTCCATCAGGTTCTCCACCAGGTCGTTCAGCCGCCGGGTCTCCTGCACCACCAGCTGCACCGCGGGCGCGATCATCGGGTCGAGGTTCTCCTGCTCCTCCTCCAGCACCTCGGACACCGCGGTCATCGCGGTCAGCGGGGTGCGCAGCTCGTGCGACATGTCGGCCACGAAGCGCCGGCTGGACTTCTCCCGCTCGCTCAGCTCCTCCACCCGCTGCTGCAGCCGCTCCGCGGTCTGGTTGAACGTCCGCGACAGGTCGGCCAGCTCGTCGGTGCCCGTCACCCGCAGCCGGGTGTCGAGCTTGCCCTCGCCGAGCCGCCGGGCCGCCTCGCCGAGCCGCTGCACGGGGCGCAGCACCGTGGACGCGGCGCCCTGCGCCAGCAGCGCGGAGCCGACGAGGGACAGGCCGGTGGCGATGCCCAGCGACCAGGCCAGGGAGTTGAGGTCGCGGCGCTCGGAGTCGAGCGACTTGAACATGTAGCCGGTCCAGTCGGTGCCGATCACCCGGGCGCCGCCGACGAGGTACGGCGTGCCGTCCATCGTCACCCGCTGCCAGTACAGGTGGTACGGCGACTTGCCGTCGCGCCGCTGGTCGACCGCGGACTTCAGCGGCTTCGGCACGTCGCGCAGGCTGAACGACGGGTCGGAGCGCTCCACGCAGCCGGGCTCGTCGGCGCTGCCGTCGGTGACGAGTATCACGTCGTAGTTCTGCGTGGTGTCCGACAGCCGCCGCGCGGCCTTGCCGAGGTCGGAGCAGCCGACGCGCAGGTCCAGCTCGCCGCTCTCGTCGTTGAGCGACTCCCGGAAGTCCTTCAGCGACGCGTCCTGGGTGCGGGTGAGCACCGAGTCCCGGTTCAGCCAGTACGCGATGCCGGCCACGGACACCGCCGAGACCAGCGCCACCAGCGCGAAGACGATGACCAGACGCAGTCGCAGGCTGATCCAGCGCAGCAGTCCCGCCGCCCAGCCGCGTACGAGCCCCTGCCGGCCCTGCGTGTCGGAGGGGCCCGTACTCACGAGGGCGGATCCAGCCGGTAGCCCACGCCCCGGACGGTCTTGATCAGGGTGGGCGCGGACGGCACGTCCTCGACCTTCGCGCGCAGCCGCTGCACGCAGGCGTCGACCAGCCGGGAGTCGCCCAGGTAGTCGTGCTCCCAGACCAGCTGCAGCAGCTGCTGGCGGGACAGTGCCTGCCCGGGCCGGCGGCTCAGCTCCAGCAGCAACCGCAGCTCCGTCGGCGTCAGTTGCAGATGCTCGCCGTCCTTCGTGACCGTCATCGCCGAGCGGTCGATGACGACGTTCCCGAACGTCGCCGAGTCCGTCGTCTCCCGCTCGCCGCGGCGCAGCACCGCGCGGATGCGGGCGTCCAGCACCCGTCCCTGCACGGGCTTGACCACGTAGTCGTCGGCGCCCGACTCCAGCCCGACGACCACGTCGATGTCGTCGCTGCGCGCGGTGAGCAGGATGATCGGCAGCTGGTCGGTGCGCCGGATGCGGCGGCACACCTCGAAGCCGTCGATGCCCGGCAGCATGACGTCCAGCACGATCAGGTCGGGCCGCTGCTCACGCAGCAGCTTCAACCCGTCCTCACCGGTCGCCGCGGCGGTCACGCGGTGGCCCTGGCGGGAGAGGGACATCTCCAGCGCGGTGCGGATGGCGTCGTCGTCCTCGATCAGCAACAGAGAAGGCACGCGGGTCATTCTGGCAGGGAGGGCCGGAAGGGGCGAGTTCGACGTCATCGCGGCCGGTGGCGGGCCCGCGGGGAGGACCGGGGCAAGGGGCGCGCTTCCCTGTTGCACGCCTGTGACAGTCGGCTGACAGCGCGATGAAGTCGGGACGCCAGGATTTCAGACGTCGGGCAAGCCCGGCACGGAAAGCCGACCGAAGCAGACTCCACCGACGGGGGGCGTGAGATGAACGCACTGCACGACAGCACCACCAGCGCAGCGGTTCACACGCGCCTGCACGCCAAGGGGGGAAGTGCTGAGGGGATGGCTCCCGCCCGCGCCGTGCGCGGAGCGGGGGAGTCCGGTGCCGCGAACGCGCGGGGGTGCGGCCGCGGCACCGGGCGTCGTCCTCCGTACATGGTCGCCATCGGGGGCGGCACGGGACCCGGGGGAGCCGGCGCACCGCCGGCGGGGACCGGGCTGCCCGCGGACCGAGGGGGGAACACCGGGGGAAACACCGCGGGGGACGACGGGACGGCCGGGGGGGACGGCGGGAGGAAGGGGGCGTACGGAGAGGTGCCGGGGGAACCGACCGGCGCGCAGGCCGGGGCCGCCGCGGAGGCAGACAGCACCGCGGCGTTCACCGCCTACGTCGCCGAGCGGCGCGCCTCTCTGTACGCCACCGCCTACCACCTGACCGGCGACCGGTTCGAGGCGGAGGACCTGCTGCAGAGCGCGCTGTTCTCCACCTACCGGGCCTGGGACCGGATCAGTGACAAGGCGGCGGTGGGGGGATACCTCCGCCGGACGATGACGAACCTGCACATCAGCGCGTGGCGCCGGCGCAAGCTCGCGGAGTACCCGACCGAGGAACTCCCCGAGTCGGCGGGGGAGTCGGACGCCATGCGCGGCACGGAGCTGCGCGCGGTGCTCTGGCAGGCGCTGGCGCGGCTGCCCGAGATGCAGCGCACGATGCTCGTGCTGCGCTACTACGAGGGCAGGACCGACCCGGAGATCGCCGACGTGCTGGGGATCAGCGTGGGGACCGTGAAGAGCAGCATCTGGCGCTCGCTGCGCCGGCTGCGCGACGACGAGGCGCTGAGCTTCGGGCGGGACCGGGAGGAGTCGTTCGAGGAACTCGTGGCCTGACGGGCCGATGACCGGGACGGGGGGACCCGGGGCCACGGGAGGGGAAAAACGGGGGAAACCGGGGGATACGGGGGAACGGGGGGCACGGGGGAAGACCGCGGGGCTGTACGGGGGCCGGGGGGCGCTCGGAGGTTCCGGGGGACAGGGGGACGGTGCGGGGCCGGGCGCGCGGGGGGTGCGCCCGGCCCCGCACCGTGTGCGCGACCGCGCCGGGGCGGGCGGGCCCTCAGTACGCCGAGCCGGCCACGCCCAGGCTGCCCGTCGGGTGCCAGACCGTCTTCGTCTCCAGGAACGCCGTCAGCCGCCCCGTGCCCGGGTCGGCCGTCCAGTCCGTCCCCCCGGGATCAGCGGACGGGCGCAGCACCCGCTTCAGGTTGTCCGCCGCGGCGACCTCCAGCTCCCGCGCCAGCTCCGCGTCCGCGCCGGTCAGGTCGATGGCGTTGACGTCCTGGTGCGCGGCGAGCGTCGGCGCGATCTCGGCGGTGCGGCCGGAGAGCACGTTGACGACGCCGCCCGGCACGTCCGACGTGGCCAGCACCTCCGCCAGCGACAGCGCCGGCAGCGGCCGCTCCTCCGCGGCGACCACGACCGCCGCGTTGCCGGTGGCGATCACCGGGGCGAGCACCGACACCAGACCCAGCAGCGCCGACTCCTGCGGCGCGACGACGGCGACGACGCCCGTCGGCTCCGGCGCGGACAGGTTGAAGTACGGCCCGGCGACCGGGTTCCCGGCGCCGGCGACCTGGGCGACCTTGTCGGTCCACCCCGCGTACCAGACCCAGCGGTCGATCGCCGCGTCCACCTGCGCCGCCGACTTCGCCTTCGACAGCCCCTCGGCGTCGGCGACCTCCGCCGTGTACTGCTCGCGCCGCCCCTGCAGCATCTCCGCCACCCGGTAGAGCACCTGCCCGCGGTTGTACGCCGTGGCGCCGGACCAGCCGGCGACGGCCTTGCGGGCGGCGGCGACCGCGTCGCGGGCGTCCTTGCGGGAGGCGCGGGGGGCGTTGGCCAGCCACCGGCCCCTGCCCGCCGCGCCGCCGGCCGATTTCGCAGCGGTCACCTCGTACACCCGCCCGCTCTCCGAGCGGGGGAACTTCCCGCCCACGTACAGCTTGTAGGTCTTGAGGACCGACAGCCTCGCATCCGCCTGGCTCATCGCAGGTACGCCTCCAGCCCGTGGCGGCCGCCCTCGCGGCCGAAGCCCGACTCCTTGTAGCCGCCGAACGGCGAGGCCGGGTCGAACTTGTTGAACGTGTTCGCCCACACGACGCCGGCGCGCAGCCGGTCGGCCACCGCCAGGATCCGCGAGCCCTTCTCGGTCCACACCCCGGCGGACAGCCCGTAGGGGGTGTTGTTGGCCTTCGCCACCGCCTCCGCGGGGGTGCGGAACGTCAGCACCGACAGCACCGGGCCGAAGATCTCCTCGCGGGCGATGCGGTGCGCCTGCGTCACGCCGGTGAAGAGTGTCGGCGCGAACCAGTAGCCGCTGCCGGGCAGTTCGCACGGCGCCGTCCAGCGCTCCGCGCCCTCCGCCTCGCCGGCCTCGGCCAGCTCCGTGATCCGGGCGAGCTGCTCGGGGGAGTTGACGGCGCCGATGTCGGTGTTCTTGTCCAGCGGGTCGCCCAGCCGCAGCGTGCCGAGCCGCCGTTTCAGCGACTCCAGCACCTCGTCGGCCACCGACTCCTGCACCAGCAGCCGGGAGCCGGCGCAGCACACCTGGCCCTGGTTGAAGAAGATGCCGCCGACGATGCCCTCGACGGCCTGGTCGACTGGCGCGTCGTCGAAGACGATGTTGGCGCCCTTGCCGCCCAGCTCCAGCGTGAGCCGCTTGTCGGTGCCGGCGACGGCGCGGGCGATCTCCTTGCCGACGGCCGTCGAGCCGGTGAACGCGACCTTGTCGACGTCCGGGTGCGCGACGAGCGCCGCGCCGGCGTCCCCGTAGCCGGGGAGGATGTTGACCACGCCGGCCGGCAGCCCGGCCTGGCGGCAGATGTCGGCGAAGAACAGCGCGGACAGCGGGGTGGTCTCGGCCGGCTTCAGTACCACGGTGTTGCCGCAGGCCAGCGCCGGGGCGATCTTCCAGGCCAGCATCAGCAGCGGGAAGTTCCACGGGATGACCTGGCCGGCGACGCCCAGCGGCTTCGGGTCGGCCCCGAAGCCCGCGTAGCCGAGCTTGTCGGCCCAGCCGGCGTAGTAGAAGAAGTGCGCGGCGACCAGCGGCAGGTCGGCGTCCCGGGTCTCGCGGATCGGCTTGCCGTTGTCCAGCGTCTCCAGCACCGCCAGCTCGCGCGAGCGCTCCTGGATGATGCGGGCGATACGGAACAGGTACTTGCCGCGCTCCGCGCCCGGCAGCGCCGACCAGGGGCCGAACGCCCGGCGGGCGGCGGCGACCGCCCGGTCCACGTCGGCCTCGCCGGCCCGCGCGACCTCGGAGAGCACCTCCTCGGTGGCCGGGGCGACGGACTTGAAGACCCTGCCGTCGGCGGCCTCGGTGAACTCGCCGTCGACGAACATGCCGTAGCTGGGGGCGATGTCGACGACCGAGCGGGACTCGGGCGCCGGCGCGTACTCGAAGAGCTTGGTCATCTCGGCTCAGTCCACCGTCACGTAGTCGGGGCCGGAGTAGCGGCCGGTGCGCAGCTTCTGCCGCTGCATGAGCAGGTCGTTGAGCAGGCTGGAGGCGCCGAAGCGGAACCAGCGGTTGTCCAGCCAGTCGTCGCCGGCCGTCTCGTTCACCAGCACCAGGAACTTCACCGCGTCCTTGGCGGTGCGGATGCCGCCCGCGGGCTTCACCCCGACCTGCACGCCGGTGGCGGCGCGGTAGTCCCGCACGGCTTCGAGCAGGACCAGGGTGTTGGCGGGGGTGGCGTTGACGCCGACCTTGCCGGTCGAGGTCTTGATGAAGTCCGCGCCGGCCAGCATGCCCAGCCAGCTCGCCCGCCGGATGTTGTCGTACGTGGACAGCTCGCCGGTCTCGAAGATCACCTTCAGCCGGGCCGTGCCGGCGGCCTCCCGCACCGCGCGGATCTGCTCGTAGACCTCCAGGTAGCGGCCGGCGAGGAACGCGCCGCGGTCGATGACCATGTCGATCTCGTCCGCGCCCGCGGCCAGCGCCGCGCGGGTGTCGGCGAGCTTCACCTCCAGGGCCGCGCGGCCGGAGGGGAAGGCGGTGGCGACCGAGGCGACCCGCACCCCGGAGCCGGCCAGCGCCCCGGCGGCGGTGGCGGCCAGGTCCGGGTACACGCAGACGGCCGCGACCTGCGGGGTCGTGCGGTCGGTCGGGTCGGGGGTACGGGCCTTGGCGCACAGCGAGCGCACCTTGCCGGGGGTGTCGGCACCCTCCAGCGTCGTCAGGTCGATCATCGAGACCGCCAGATCCAGGGCGTACGCCTTGGCCGTGGTCTTGATGGAGCGGGTGCCCAGGGCGGCGGCGCGGGCCTCCAGACCGACCGGGTCGACGCCGGGCAGCCCGTGCAGGAAGCGGCGGAGCGCGCCGTCGGAGGCCGTCACGTCCGCGAGGGACGCCGGCGGGCCCGCGGCTGCGGTGGGTATGCGGGGCATGGTCACCACACGAGCATATCTACCCGCGTAGCGTCCCGGGGAGGGTACGTGCGGACCCGGGGGATCGATGCGGGACCGCAATACCGGTGCGATGTCCGGAATCCGGACCGTCGGGCAGAATACGGCGGCATGAGCAAGGACTCCCAGGCCGCCCGGCCGAAGTACGCCGACCGCGCCTACCGCTCCGTCGCCGGCATCGCCGCCGGCGTCCTCCTGCTCGTCCTCGGCGGCTGGCTCGGCGGCGACGCCGTGGTCCGCGGCAGCGGGCAGGCCCGGGCGGTCGCCCTGGCCGCGCTGGTCGCGGGGGTGCCGCTGGTGGTGGCGCTGACGCTGCGGCCGGTGGTGTACGCGAGCGAGGAGCGGCTGCGGGTGCGCAACCCGTTCCGCACGATCGTGATCCCGTGGGGGCGGGTCGAGGAGATCAGGGCGCGCTACTCCAGCGAGGTCGTCACCGAGGACGCCACGTACCAGATGTGGGCCATCCCGGTCTCGATGCGCGCCCGCAAGAAGGCGAACCGCCGCCGCGACCGCGCGGCCGGCGGCGGGCTGTTCAGCCCGTCCAGCCGCCTGGCGCTGTCGGACCCGGCGCTGCGCCGCCCGGGGGACTCGGGCGCCGACCCGGACCCGGCGGCCGACGACCTGACCCCGTCGGGCGACAAGTCGATCCGCGAGCTGCGCGAGCTGGCCCACGTGTACGCCGACCGCGAGGGCGCGCAGGGCCCGGTGTCGGTGCGCTGGGCGTACGAGATCCTGGCCCCGGCGGTCGCCGGCGGCATCGCGCTGATCATCGCCATCGCCGTCGGCTGAGCGGCGGGCCCGGCCCGCCCCGGCCGGGCCCGGTCCGGCCCCGGCCGGCCGGTTGCGCCGTTCGTGACACCCCCGTGAACAAGGGGCAACTTCGTCGTGAGAGGTCGCTTCCGCGGCCCCTGATTTCTCCCGGTGCGGCCCGCATCTCCATAG
This sequence comes from Streptomyces synnematoformans, assembly GCF_039531005.1. Lineage (NCBI taxonomy): Bacteria > Bacillati > Actinomycetota > Actinomycetes > Kitasatosporales > Streptomycetaceae > Streptomyces > Streptomyces synnematoformans. Next base: position 11,428 of record NZ_BAAAPF010000113.1, on the reverse strand, counting down.
ATTGCGCCTGCGGCATGACCGGCCGCGTCAGCGGGGGCCAATCGGCGGCAACGATACGGGGGAGATGGGGCGGGGTACCGGATGGCACGGGCTCGTGTCGGCCGAAGAACGGCGCCCGGGGCGCGCTGTCACATCGGCGCCAGCGCGCAGAGCGGCTACGGCTGGCGGCTGGTGGCGCCCAACGGGCGGGTGGTGGCCGTGTCGGCCCACGGCTATCCGGACTTCACGGCCTGCCGGTCAGCCTTCGAGGACTTACGCGCCCACCACGCGGCGCACGTGGGAGCGATGCAGCACGGCCCGGAGGCCAACGGCTGGGTGTGGCAGTTACGCAGCGCGGACGGCGAGGCGGTGGCGGTCGCGGCGCGGCCGTACGAGCGCTACTCCACCTGCCGCTCGGCGTTCGGCAAGTTCTGCGCGCTGCTCGAATCCGACGTCGCCATCGCCATCGACGCGGGCTGACGGCCTGGCCTGACGTGCGCCGCTTTCGGAAGGTTGCCCCCACGGGACACCTCGTTCACCTCCCTGTCCGTGCGTGTCCATGACCGCTGGCGAGGGTCCGGTCCGTGACCACACACGTGCCCACGGACACGCCCCGGCGCCTGCACGCCGACTCGGGGCCGGCCGACCGGATCTTCCGCGGCGGGCTGCGCGGCGGCGGTGCCCTGGTGCTGGCGATCATGTCGCTGGTGGGCGGCTTCCTCGCCTACCAGGCGTGGCAGGCGCTTGAGGAGGCCGGCACCGGCTTTGTCACCACCGAGACCTGGGAGCCGGACTCCGGCAACTTCGGCATCGCGGCGGTCCTCGTCGGCACCGTGCTGATCGCGGCGGTCGCCATCCTCGTCGCGGTGCCGCTGGCGCTCGGCACCGCGCTGTACATCTCCGAGATGGCGCCCGACCGGATTCGCCGCGCCCTGATCAGCCTGGTCGACCTGATGGCCGCGGTGCCCTCGGTGGTCTACGGGCTGTGGGGCCTGTTCTTCCTGCAGGGCAACGTGGTCGGCCTGGCCCGCTGGCTGTCCACGTACTGCGGCTGGTTCCCGCCGTTCGAGGTCACCGGCGCGGACCCGAAGGACCCGCTGGCCACCGAGACCGTCTACACCGCCTCGACGTTCATCGCGGGCATCGTGGTGGCGATGATGGTCGCCCCGATCATCTGCTCCATCATGCGCGAGGTCTTCTCGCAGGCCCCGGTCGGCGAGCGGGAGGGCGCGCTGGCGCTCGGCGCGACGCGCTGGGGCATGATCCGCTCCGTCGTGCTGCCGTTCGGCCGCGGCGGCATGATCGGCGGCACGATGCTCGGCCTGGGCCGCGCGCTGGGCGAGACCATCGGCGTCTACATGATCATCTCGCCGGTCTTCGAGATCCAGTGGCACGTGCTGGAGGCCGGCGGCAACTCCGTCTCCGCGCTGATCGCCCTGCGCTACGGGGAGGCCAGCGAGTTCGGCATGTCCGCGCTCATGGCCGCCGGTCTCGCGCTGTTCCTCGTGACCCTCGTCGTCAACTTCATCGCCTCCTCGATCGTGGCCCGCAGCCGCTCCGGCGCCGCCACGGACTGACCGCCGCCCACCGCACCGCCACCTCACCCGCACCCCCCACCCGACCTGTGAGCCGACCCGCGAACAGAAAGGGCCGCCGCGCATGAAAACGCTGCCCCCCGGGGCACCCCCGTCCGCCCCCGCCACCACCGTCCCCGCCGCGGGGCCGGAGGCGGCCCGGCGCACGCGGGGCCCGGAGGAGCGCCGCAGCACCGCGACGCTGCGGGCCACCGACGCGTACGCGGTCCTCGGCGCGGCGGCGGCCTCGCTGAGCGTCACCGGGCTGCTCTTCACCCGGCTCGCGCCGTTCACCGGGGCGCTGGCGTTCGTGGTGATCGCCTTCGTGCTCTTCGTCGGCCTGTACGCGCTGCTCGTCTCCTTCGACGAGGACGGCCCCGCGGTCGCCGACCGGATCGTCACGGTGGTCGTGCACAGCCTCGCCGTGCTGATGATGGCCGCGCTGGTCTTCGTGGTCGTCTACACCCTGTGGGAGGGCCGCGAGGCGCTCCGGCACCTCAACTTCTTCACCGAGGACATGGTGCACGCGGGCCCGCTGGACCCGATCACCGTCGGCGGCATTCGGCACGCCGTCGTGGGCACGCTCATCCAGATCTCCATCGCGCTGGTGATCACGGTGCCCGCCGGGCTGGTGTGCGCGGTGTTCCTCAACGAGGTCCCGGGCCGCTTCTCGCGGTTCGTCCGCACCATCGTCGAGGCGATGACCGCGCTGCCCTCCGTCGTCGCGGGCCTGTTCATCTACGCCATGGCCATCGTCGCCCTCGGCCTGGACAAGTCGGGTCTGGCCGCCGCCCTGGCGCTGTCGGTGATGATGCTGCCGATCATCATCCGCGCCGCCGACGTGGTGATCCGCCTGGTGCCCGGCACCCTTCGGGAGGCCGCGTACGCCACCGGCTCGCCGCGCTGGCGCACCGTGTGGCACGTCGTGCTGCCCACCGCCCGTTCCGGCCTGACGACCGCCGTGATCCTCGGCACCGCCCGTGGCATCGGCGAGACCTCGCCGGTGCTGCTGACCGCCGGCTACACGACGGTGAGCAACAACAACCCGACCGACGGCGCGATGACGTCGCTGCCGCTGGCCGCCTTCAACCTGGTGAAGTCCCCGGAGCCCGCGTACATCGCCCGCGGCTTCGGCGCCGCCGCGACGCTCATGGCGCTGGTGCTGCTGCTCTTCGTCCTCGCCCGCGTCCTCGGCGGGCGCGGCCCCGGCCAGCTGACGCGGCGTCAGCAGCACCGCCGGGTCAAGGGGTCGCGCCGGGACCTGCGCCGGATCGAGGACCGGCCCCGTACGGCAGAGCGAGCCGCCACGGAACACCGGCCGCGCACGCCGGGCACCGCCACCGGGACGGCCGCCGACGAGGCCACCGGCAAGGCCACCGGCAAGGCCGCCGAGACCACCGAGAAGGAGGAGTGAGCCGTGTTGTACCCGAACGCCGCCCCGGGCGGCGGCCGGCCGCCGGCCCGGCTGCCGAGGCGGACGCGCTGGCCGACGCTGGCCACCGGGCTGGCACTGCTGCTGGCGGCCCTCCTGAGCCTGGACATGCCGCGGGCCTACGGCGCGAGCTACGTCAAGATCAGCGGCACCGGGTCGAGCTGGAGCGCGAACGCGATCCAGGAGTGGATCTCCAACGTCCGCCAGTACGGCATGTCCGTCAACTACGACGACAGCGGCTCCAGCCAGGGCCGGAAGGAGTTCCGGCACGGCACCGTGGACTTCGGCGTCTCCGAGATCCCGTACGGGCTCAAGGACTCGGCGACCGGCCAGACCGAGGCACCGCCCAAGCGGAAGTACGCCTACATGCCGATCGTCGCCGGCGGCACCGCCTTCATGTACAACCTGGAGATCGGCGGCCGGAAGGTGACCAACCTCCGGCTGTCCGGCTCGACGGTCGCCGGCATCTTCACCGGCAGGATCAAATACTGGAACGACAAGGCGGTCCGCGCGGACAACCCGGGCCTCAACCTGCCGCGGGTCAAGGTCGTCCCCGTCGTCCGCTCGGACGGCTCGGGCACCTCCGCGCAGTTCACCGAGTGGATGTCGCAGATGCACGGCGGCCAGTGGAACGACTACTGCCGGAAGGCGGGACGGGCCACCCCCTGCGGCATGACGTCGAACTACCCGACGATGCCCGGCTCGGGCTTCATCTCGCAGTCGGGCTCGCAGGGCGTCTCCAGCTACGTGCGGCAGGACCACGGCATCGGCGCGATCACGTACGTGGAGTACTCCTACGCCCGCAACGCCCGGTTCCCGGTGGCGAAGGTGCTCAACAAGTCCGGCTACTACGTCGAGCCGACCGCGTCCTCGGTCGCGGTGGCGCTGACCGAAGCGGACATCAACGACAACGAAAACTCGGTGATGTACCTCACCCAGATCCTGGACAAGGTCTACCGCGACCGGGACAAGCGCACCTACCCGCTCTCCAGCTACAGCTACATCATCCTGCCGACGAAGCTGGAGGAGGGGCTCACCAGAGCAAAGGGCAAGGCGATCGGCGCCTTCGGGCACTACTTCCTCTGCCAGGGCCAGCAGAACGCGGACGACCTGGGCTACTCGCCGCTGCCGAAGAACCTCGTCGAAGCCGGCTACGAGCAGGTCAACAAGGTGCCGGGGGCGCAGAAGAAGGACCCGGGGAACCTGCGGGACTGCGAGAACCCGACCATCGGCCCGGACGGCACCAACACCCTGCTGAAGAACGCCCCCTACCCGCCCGAGTGCGACCGCAAGGGCGGCCCCCGCCAGTGCGCCACCGGCACCGGCGGCGCCAAGGAATCGACCCCCGTCAAGAACGGCGGCGGCGGTGCCGGTCCGGATGGCGGCTCCGGCGGCCCGGGGGCGGGCGGCCCGGCCGCCGACGACACCGGCGACGGCGGCGGCCGGGTGGCCGACGGCGACGGCTCCGGCGACGGCGCCGGGAGCGACGGCGGTGCGGGGGCGGACGGCGGCGCCGGCGACGGCGCCGTCATCGACCCCGAGACCGGCGAGGTGCTCGACAGCGGCACCGGAGGCGCAGGCTCCGAGGTGCTCGGCACCAACGTCGGCATCGGCGCCGAACCGACCTGGGGGCTGCGGACGGCGCTGATGCTGCTGTCCGCCGCCATGCTCCTCGGCGTCGTGGTCACGCCGCCGGTGATCTCCCGCTACCTCGACAACCGAAGGAGGCGCCGTGGACGCGCTGCGTAGGCGGGGCGGAGTCCGCCTGATATCCGGGCTGACGGCACTGGCCGCCGCCGTGGGTCTCGTGCTGCTGCCGACGGGCGGCGGCGGCGCGAGCGCCGCGGACGGCGACGACTCGGCGAAGACCGTCAAGGCCAGGGCGGGCAGCGAGTTCGAGGGCCTGGAGGTGACGGTCCACAAGACGCAGAAGCTGCGCGACGAGGGCGTGCGGGTCACATGGAAGGGCGGAAAGCCGACGACCACGACTACCGGCCAGCACAACTACCTGCAGCTCATGCAGTGCTGGGGCGACGAGAACACCGGCCCCGAAGGGCCGGACCGCGAGCACTGCGACTTCGGTTTCGGCGGTCTGGAGGCCGGCGCTTTTGTCGGTGGGCGGCGGGTCGGCTTCGCGGAGACCGGTAACCAATACGATCCCGCGGAGACGGAGTATCCGTATACCTCATCCGGTGTCGGCTTCGTCCCCTTCCAGCCAGTCGACGGGGGGGCGACCGACGTCCACGACTCCACGTCGTACTTCGGACCGACCACCTCCAACGCCCAGCCGTTCACCATGACCAGCACGGAAGGCACCGGCGAGACGGTCTTCGAGATGCGGAGTGCCAGCGAGTCCGACTGGCTGGGCTGCGGCGCCGAGGTGCAGGGACAAGGGCCACGACCGTGCTGGCTGGTCATCGTCCCGCGCGGCGAGCACCAGACGGACGGCAGCCTGGCCGGTCCCAGCCAGGACTTGACCAGCTCGGCGCTCTCGACGACCAACTGGAACCAGCGGATGGCGGTGAAGCTGGACTTCCAGTCTGTCGAGGGAACCTGTGCGCTCGGTCAGGACGAGCGGGGCGTGACGGGCACGGAGATGGTGGAAGAGGCCGCACTCTCGTGGAACCGCATCCTGTGCGCCTCCAGCGACTCGACCTACAGCTACTCCCAGGCCACGGACGTCCAAGGCCGCGAGGCGGCCTCCCCGAGCGGCGAACTGGGCCTCGCCGCCGCGTCGGCGGAGCCCTCGGAGGGCGACCCACCGCTCGTCCACGCTCCCGTGGCCCTCTCCGGGCTGGCGGTCGGCTACTTCTTCGAGGAGATGAACGGCGTACCGGTCAAGCGGCTGCGGCTGAATCCACGGCTGATCGCGAAACTCCTCACCAACTCGTACCGGCTGGACGTCCCCGACGGCGACGTAGTCGACAAAGACTACATCAGGGACGAGGACGGCAAGGTCATCGAAACGATAGATGTGCCCCGCCAGCCTCATGTCGCGGACAATCCCAGGAGTTTGCTGGAGGATCCCGAGTTCTACGAGCTGAACCCCCATCTCGAAGGACGCTTCAAGACCGCCGTCACGGCCCCAGAGGGGTTGATCGTCCCTGCCGATGCGTCGGACATGACTGTGCAGCTGTGGCGGTGGCTGCAGAGCGATGACGATGCCCGTGCCTTCTTCTCGGGAAAGGCAGACGAGTGGGGAATGAAGATCAATTCCTACTACAAAGATCTCGATCTTCCCCTCGACTACTACCCGCAGAGTGACCCGTCCGAGGGGGTTCCGCGGACATGCCTGTCTGAATGCAAGGAAAGGGAAGAACGGTACCGTCTCTCGGATCTTCGCCCCTACGGCGAGAGCCTGCACGGGATCGCGAAGGACGTCCGCCGGGGCAGGTCAGGAGTGGCGACTACCTGGGACCACCAGGGAGACCCGGAAGGGCTTACCGAGAACAACCCGCAGAATGTCGGTATGCGAATTCAGCTCGGCCTCGTGGATACCGCTTCCGCCGACCGGTACGGGCTGCAGACCGCGGAACTCCCCGACGCCGACGGAAACTGGGTGAGCCCGACCGAGTCTGCGCTGCTGAAGGGCGCGGGGGCCATGAAGGCCGACAAGTCGGGCGTCCTGGGCCTCGACCCCGCGGACGCAGACGACGGCGCCTACCCCCTGACCAGCCTCACCCACGCCATCGCCTCCACCGGTATGGAGAAGACGGTCCGCAAGGACTACGCGGACTACATCCGGTACGCGGTCGGACGGGGCCAAACCCCGGGGCTCAGCAACGGCCAACTGCCCTACGGTTACGCCCCGCTCCCGGACAACCTCCGTGACCAGGCACGCAACGCCGCCGACGCACTCGAAGCCGGCCACACACCCGACGGCGGCGGTGACTCCGGCGGCACCGGCGGAAGCGCCGGTGCCGGCGGTGCCGGCGGTGCCGGCGGAAGCGGCGGCCTGGACGGCGGCGCGGGCGACGGCCTTAGCGGTGGTACGGACGGCTCCGCCACCGGCGGTGGCGAGGACGGCGGCGGAGGCGCCGGCGACTCCGGCGGCGACGGGGACAACCCGGCTTCGAACCAGGGCGACGTGGCGGATGCGGACAACGTCGCCCAGACCGGCCCGTCCACGCCCGAGACGATCCTCGGCATTATCCGCTGGGTCCTGCTCGCCGTCCTCATCCTCGCCGTCGCCAGCGCCCTCGCTGGCCCCGCGCTGATGCGCCTCGCGGCAGTCCGCGCGGCCCGGGCGCAGGGCATCGCCGATTCACCGGGCTGACGGAGAAAACACGAGGTGAATTTCGGCCCCCCGGGTGCGATCCGATGGTGAACAAGGGATCTCCGCGGGAGAACTTCTCCGGCACTTACCGGAGGTGGAATTTCATCGGACGAGCAGTAGGGATTTGTTGTCGAGAAGGAACTCGGGGAGCCAGATTGAGAGGGCGCCCGGTGAATGTGCCGGGGGCATCCGGAGGGGCCGCGAGTCCCGTTCGGAGTGGTCAAGCGCACGTGACATGTCATTCCATCCGATCGTGGAGGAATAAGTGAACGTGAACATCAAGCGGGCGGCGGTGCTCTGTGGTGCCGCGGCCCTCGGTATCGGCCTGATGGGGGCGCCCGCCCACGCCGACCCGCCGACCGGCGAGTTCCGTCAGCTGGTCGTCGTCGGTTCCGACACCACCCAGGACGTGACGAACGGCATCGCCTCCGTCGTCGCGGACCCCGACTTCACCCCGGACGACCAGCTGATCGCGTCCTACGACGCGCTCGGCGGCGACACGATCCAGACGCGGCCCAGCGGTTGCGTGATCGACCGTCCGAACGGTTCCTCGGCCGGTATCGAGGCTCTGCTGAACGACATCGACGCCGGCACCGGCTGCATCGACTTCGGCCGCTCCTCCCGCGGCCCCAGGGTGGCGGGTGACGACCTCACCTTCGTGCCGGTCGCGCTGGACGCGGTGAGCCCGGCCGTGCGCGGCGACAGCCCGATGAACGGCCACAACTTCACCCTGGCCGAGCTGCAGGGCATCTACCAGTGCCAGATCACCGAGGTCGAGGGCGTCACGGTGACGCCGCTCATCCCGCAGGACGGCTCCGGTACGCGGGACTTCTGGTCCGACACCGTGGGCATCGACCCGGACAACCCGCCGTCCTGCGTCTCGGATGTCAACGGCGAGGGGGACCAGGTCCAGGAGCACGACGGCCGGGCCCTGACCCGCGCCAGCGACATCGCGCCGTACTCGATCGCCCAGTACATCGCGCAGACGAACTCGGCGGAGACCGGTGTCGTGGACCGTCGCGGGGACGCTCTGCTGCAGACCGTCAACGGGACGGAGCCGGTCGTCGGCGGGGAGATGAACGCGAGCTTCCCGATCAACCGCGACGTCTACAACGTCTTCCAGACCTCGCGGCTGGGGGAGCCCGACATCGACCGCGTCTTCACCGGCGCGGACGCCGAGCTGTGCGACGACTCGTCCGCGGCCGTCGAGCAGCGCGCCCTGTTCGGCTTCGCCGCCAGCCCCAACTGCGGCGAGGTCCTCCTCACCGGCAACGAGTGACGTAACCGCACCACACCCACCACACACACCACGCCACTGAGCCCCGTGCCCGGCCGGGCGCCTGCCGGTTGCCCGGCCGGGCACGGAACCCGCACCACATCCCTGGGGGGATTCACACTTATGAAGCGAAGATTCCGTATCGTCCCCGGCACCGTGCTCGCGCTCGTCCTGGGCTTGGGCGCGGCGCTGCTCGGCACGGCTGGGCCGGCCGCCGCGGCGCTGCGCGGCACCGTGACAGCGGCGCCGTCGAGCGGGGACCTCACCACGAAACCGATGGTCGACCAGCTGACGGTCGACGGCGCGTGCCCTGCCGCGTACGCCGACAAGGCGCATGTCCTCGTGCTCAGGCCCGACTTCACCGTCGCGGGCGCGCTCGCGACCCAGGTCGCCGACGGCGCCCCCTACGCGCAGGCGCCGTTCACCATCGACATGCCGGAGACCGCGCGGTCCCTGGGCGACGTGCTGGGGACCGATCCGGCGGACGGCGTCTACCAGATCGACATCCGGTGCCTCAACAGCGGCGGCACCTACGTGCCGGGCAACAACTTCCTCCTGCCGATCACGGTGACGGGCGGCACGTGGGAGGCCGGCGCCCCGAACGCCGTGGAGACCACGCTCGACGTGTCGGCCGAGCCGGCCGGGCAGACGGTCGTCAACACCCCGTACAAGCTGACCGCCACGGTGACTCCCGCCGACGCCACCGGCGTCGTGGAGTTCACCGACCTCGGCTCGTACCGCACCACCCGCGTCGAGGTGCGGAACGGCGTGGCCGAGCTGGCGGCGACCGCCGGGTCGGCGGTGCGCGAGATCCCGTACACCGCCACGTTCCTCCCGGCCGACGGCGCCGAGTTCCGGTCGAGTTCCACCGCGCTCGGCTACTTCAGCGTGCTCAAGCCCGCGATCCAGGTCCTCTCGGAGGACGGCGACGTCATCGAGGAGGGCGCCAAGCTCAGGCGCGGGCAGCGGGTGCAGGTCACCGCCGAGGGCTTCCGCCCCGGCGAGGCCGTGGACGTGACGATCCCCCGTGCCCGGGGGAAGTTCGCCGACGCCACGGCGGACGACCGGGGCGTCGTCACCGGCTACGAGCTGACGGTGCCGAAGCACCTCTGGTACGGCCGTCATGCGCTCACCCTCACCGGCGCCGACAGCGGCGTCGAGGTCGCGTTCGCGTTCCGCGTCTCCTGGTGGTGGTGATGCCCGAGCGCCACACCTGACCGCAGAGCCGGGCACCCGCCAGGTGCCCGGCTGAGCGGCGTCCTGCTTCCCGGCCGGACCGGGGAAGTCCACCGCAACTCCATGGGAATCCATCATGAAGCGAAGAATGCAACTCGCCCTCGGGACGGTGCTCGCGCTGGCCCTGGGCCTGGGCGCGGCGCTGCTCGGCACCGCGGCGCCGGCCGGCGCGGCCCTGACGGGCTCCGTGACGCTGACGCCGTCGAGCGGAGACCTCTCGACGGCGCCGATGTTCGACGAGGTGACGGTCGACGGCGCGTGCCCGGACACGCACAAGGAGAAGGCGCACATCCTGGTGCTGCGGCCGGACTCCTCGGTTGCGGGTGCCCTCGCGGTCCAGGTCACCGACGGTGCTCCCTACGGGGAGGCGCCCTTCACCATCGGCATGCCGGACACCGCGAACTCCCTGGGAGGGCTGCTGGGGGCCGATCCCGCGGACGGCGTCTACCAGATCGACATCCGGTGCCTCAACGGCGTCGGCAACTACGTGGCGGGCAACAACTTCCTCCTGCCGATCACGGTGACGGGCGACACGTGGGAGGTCGGGAGCCCGGACGCGGTGAAGACCACGATCGAGCTGTCCGCCGAGCCGGCCAAGCAGGTCGTCGTCAACAAGCCGTACAAGCTGATCGCCAAGGTCACCCCGGCCGACGCCGAGGGGCACGTGGAGTTCGACTATCAGAACAGGAAGACCGCCGTCGAGCTGCGGAACGGGACGGCCGAACTGGAGCAGAGCGCCGGCACGGCTTCGGGCAGCATTCCTTACGTCGCGAGGTTCGTGCCGGACAACATCGCCGACTTCAAGGGGAGCTCCGACACGCTCACCTACTTCAAGGTGCTTGAGCCCACGATCCTGGTCCAGGCGGAGAACGGCGACGCCCTGCAGGAGAACGCGCAGCTCGAAGGCGGCCAGAAGGTACTGGTCACCGCGGGCGGCTTCCGGGCCGACGAGGCCGTGCAGGTGACCATCCCGGACTCCGGCGGGGAGTTCGCCGACGTCGCGGCCGACGCCGAGGGCTCCGTCACGGAGCACGAGGTGACCATCCCGGAGGACATCGCGGACGGCGAGTACACGCTCTCCTTCACCGGTGCCGACAGCGGCGTCAAGCTCGACTTCCCGTTCATGATCGGCGAAGGCGGCGGTGACAACGGCGGTGGAGACTCCGACGGCGGGGACTCCGACGGCGGTGACAACGGCGGCGGCTCCGGCGGTGCCGGGGGTGCCGCGGGCGGGGCCGGCGGCGGTGCGGGCGGCGGCACCGGGGGTTCCGGCGGCGGGTCCGACCTGCCGCTGGCGTCCACCGGCAGCAGCGCGCTCGACCTGGCCGTCGTGTCCGTCCTGCTGATGACGGGCGGCGCCGGCGCCGTGTACTGGGCGCACCGCTCCGGCCGGCTGCTCACCTTCGGCGCGACCCCGCGCGCCTGACGTACGCACCGGGGCGGCGGCGTGTCCCCACGCACCCGCTGCCTGCCGGGGCCCGAACGCGGTCCTGACCCCCGCCCCGTCCGACCACCCGACCCGCCCAGCCGACCGAGGAGCGCCTCCCCGTGACCGTCGTCTCATCGCCCCCCGAGACGGGTGCCCCGGACGCGCGGCAGCCCGGGCCGCCGCCCGGCCCGGCTCGACGGCCCGGCAGGGCGCCGGCCGGCGAGCC
>NZ_BAAAPF010000112.1:0-20533 GCF_039531005.1 Streptomyces synnematoformans | reverse complement strand
CGCGTCGAACTGTCCCGCATCCTCCACGACCGACTCCAAGAACAATCCTGAAACATCCGTGGGCCGGGCCACCCCCGCCCCACCCCGTTCAGCGGGCGCGCCGGCGGAACAGCCGCGGGCGCGCCCGCCGACAGGCATGTGAGCAGCCACCGCAGCGCGACTCGTCCGATGGGGTGAAGCACCGACTCACGGCTACGGGCGGCGACGGCGTCGCCTTATTCCGTTCCTGACCTTGGGAGGCTCGACTCGGTGTTCAGCCGTATTGCGATCATCAACCGCGGAGAGGCCGCGATGCGGCTCATCCGGGCCGTCGGTGAACTCAACGCGGGCGGCGGACCGCGGATCGAAACCGTGGCGCTCTACACCGACGCCGACGCCACGGCCACGTTCGTGCGGGAAGCGGACCTCGCCTACGACCTCGGCAAGGCCGCGGACCGCCCCTACCTCGACCTCGCCGTGCTGGAGCGCGCCCTCGTCGAGACCGGCGCCGACGCCGCCTGGGTCGGCTGGGGCTTCGTCGCCGAGGACCCGGCCTTCGCCGAGCTGTGCGCGAAGCTGGGCGTGACCTTCGTCGGCCCCGACGCCGAGGCGATGCACAAGCTGGGCGACAAGATCAGCGCCAAGCTGCTCGCCGAGGAGGTCGGCGTCCCCGTCGCGCCGTGGAGCCGCGGCCCCGTCGAGGATCTGGACACCGCGCTGCGCGAGGCGGAGCGCATCGGCTACCCGCTCATGCTCAAGGCGACCGCCGGCGGCGGCGGCCGCGGCGTGCGGGCCGTGCACCGGCCGGACGAGCTGGTCGAGGCGTTCGAGCGCACCAGCCAGGAGGCGAAGCGCGCCTTCGGCAACGGCGCGGTGTTCCTGGAGCGGCTGCTGGTGAACGCCCGGCACGTCGAGGTCCAGGTCATCGCCGACGGTCAGGGCGGCGTGTGGGCGCTGGGCGTACGCGACTGCTCGGTGCAGCGCCGCAACCAGAAGGTGGTGGAGGAGTCGTCCTCGCCGCTGCTGGGTCCGGAGCAGGTGGAGCGGCTGAAGGCGTCGGCCGCGCGGCTGGCGCTGGCGGTCGGCTACCGCGGCGCGGGCACGGTGGAGTTCCTGTACCAGCCGAAGGACGGGATGTTCGCCTTCCTGGAGGTGAACACCCGGCTGCAGGTGGAGCACCCGGTCACCGAGGCCACCACCGGGATGGACCTGGTCAAGGCGCAGCTGCACGTGGCGGCCGGCGGCCGGCTGACGGGCGAGCAGCCCGCCGAGCTGGGCCACGCCGTGGAGGCGCGGCTCAACGCCGAGGACCCCGACCGCGACTTCGCGCCCGCCCCGGGCCGTATCGCCCTGCTCGACCTGCCGACGGGCCCGGGCGTCCGGGTCGACACCGGCGTCAGCCAGGGCGACTCCATCCCCGCCGACTTCGACTCGATGATCGCCAAGATCATCGCGTACGGCCGGGACCGGGCCGAGGCGCTGGCCCGGCTGCGGCACGCGATGCGCGAGACGACCGTGCTGATCGAGGGCGGCACCACCAACAAGAGCTTCATCCTCGACCTGCTCGACGAGCCCGAGGTGATCGACGCGCGCGCCGACACCGGCTGGATCGACCGGGTACGGGCCGAAGGCGGGCTGGCGTCGCCGCGGCACTCCGGCGTCGCGCTGGCCGCCGCGGCGATCGAGACGTACGAGGACGGGAAGCGGGCCGAGCTTCAGCGGCTGCTGACCACCGCGTACGGCGGCCGCCCGCAGGTGCACCACGAGAGCGGCCGCCCCGTGGACCTGACGCTGCGCGGCGCCGGCTACCGGCTGACCGTCGTGGAGACCGGCCCCGGCCGCTACCGCGTCGGCTTCGTCACCGGCCTCGTCACCGGGAGCGCAGAGGAGACCGTGCGCACGGTCGACGCGACGCTGGAGCGGTTCGACGAGCACACCGGCCAGATCCAGCTCAACGACCGCCGCTTCCGGCTGGTCACCGGCGCCCACGGCGCCGTGCAGCTGGTCGAGGTCGACGGCGTGACCCACCGCATCAGCCGCGACGAGGGCGGCGTGGTCCGCTCCCCCGCCCCGGCGCTGGTGGTCGCGACCCCGCTCGCGGTCGGCGACGAGGTCGACGAGGGCGCGCCGGTGCTGGTGCTGGAGAGCATGAAGATGGAGACGGTCCTGCGCGCGCCGTTCCGGGCGGCGCTCAAGGAGTCGCTGGTCTCCGTCGGCAGCCAGGTCGAGACCGGCGCGCCGCTGGTGCGGCTGGAGCCGCTGGACGACGTCGGCACCGCCACCGCCGCCGGCGTCGACCTGGACCTGCCCGCCGAGCCCGCCGGCCTGACCCCCGGGCAGCGCACCGACCGCGGCCTGGCGGAGCTGCGCAGCCGGCTGCTCGGCTTCGACGCCGACCCGCGCGGCGCCGACGTCACCCTGGCCGAACACCTCGCGGTCCGCGCCGAGCTGGCGGAGCGGCCGCTGGCCGCCGAGGCCGGGCTGCTGGAGGTCTTCGCCGACCTCACCGAGCTGAGCCGCAACAAGCCGGAGCGCGAGGAGCTGCCGGCCGAGACGTGGGTGCGCAGCCCGCGCGAGCACTTCCACACCTATCTGCAGAGCCTCGACGCCGAGCGGGCCGGCCTCTCGGAGGGCTTCCGGCAGCGCCTGACCCGGGTGCTGGGCCACTACGGCATCGACTCCCTGGACCGTACGCCCGCGCTGGAGGAGGCGGTCTTCCGCATCTTCCTGGCCCGGCAGGCCGCGGGCACCGACGTCGCGGTGATCACCGGGCTGCTCCAGCAGTGGCTCAACGAGGAGCCGCCACCGGCCCGGTCGCGGCAGGCGGTGAGCCGGGCGCTGGAGCATCTGCTGCGCGCCACGCAGCTGCGCTTCCCGTCGGTCGGCGCGCTCGCGCGGAGCCTGGTGTACCGCTGGTTCGCCCAGCCGCTGCTGCGCAGCGCCCGGGAGAAGGTGTACGGGCAGGTGCGGGAGCACCTGAGCCGTCTCGACGAGCATCCGGACGCGGCCGACCGCGAGGAGCGCATCGCCGACATGGCCGCCAGCTCCGAGTCGCTGGTGCAGCTGCTCGGCGAGCGCATCGACCGCTCGGGCACCCTGCCGGACCCGCTGCTGGAGGTGCTGTGCCGGCGCGCGTACCGCGACCACGGGCTGTCCGACGTGCGCTGCGAGTCCATCGGCGGCCGCCCGTTCGTGCTCGGCGCGTACGACCTGGACGGCGTCTCGCACCGGCTGCTGGTGACCGTCTCCGACTACGACGACCTGGCCGCCGCCGCGGCGACCGTGGCGGGGGCGGCGGCGGGCGAGCCGGACGCCACCGCCGTCGTCGCCGAGTTCTACCTCACCTGGACCGACCCGCCGGCCGACGCCGACGGCATGGCCGCGGGGCTGCGCACCACCCTGTCGGCCGCGGACCTGCCCACGGGCCTGCACCGCATCACCACGACGGTCGCCGGCCGCAACGGCGCCGCGCCGCACCACTTCACGTTCCTGCCGACCGCGGAGGGCCTGGTCGAGGACAAGCTGATGCGCGGCATGCACCCGCTCATCGGCCGCCGGCTGCTGCTGCGCCGGCTGCGCAACTTCGACCTCACCCGGCTGCCGTCCGCCAACGAGGACGTGTACCTGCTGCGCTGCGTCGCGCCGAACAACCGGTCCGACGAGCGGCTGGTCGCGATGGCCCAGGTCCGCGACCTGACGGCGCTGCGCGACGACGAGGGCCGCATCCTCGCGCTGCCCGAGGTCGAGGCGGCGCTCGGCGCCTGCATGGACGCGATCCGCAAGGAGCAGATCCGCAACCCGGGGAGCAAGCGCCAGGACACCAACCGCATCTTCATCAACGTCCGGCCGCCCAGCGACCTGACGCTCGCGGAACTGAACGCGGTGGCCCGGCGCGTGCTGCCGACGACCGCGGGCCTGGGCGTGGAGGAGGTGCTGTTCCTCGGCTGCCGGCGCGACCGGCGCACCGGCGGGCTGGTCCCGGCGGCGGTGCAGGTGTCGTACGACGTGGCCGCGGGCGTCAGTCTCAACGTCACCGACCCGCCCACCGACCTGATCCAGCCGCTGGACGACTACGGCCAGAAGGTGCTGCGGGTGCGGCGGCGCGGCACGGTCTACCCGTACGAGCTGTTCGACATGATCGCCGGCGCGGGCGGCTCGTTCACCGAGCACGACCTCGACGACGCGGGTGCGCTGGCCCCCGTGCAGCGGCCCAAGGGCCTCAACAAGGCCGGCATCGTGGCCGGCGTGGCCACCACGCCGACCGACCGCTACCCGGAGGGCGTGACCCGCGTCGTGCTCCTCGGCGACCCGGTCAAGGCCCTGGGCGCGCTGTCCGAGGCGGAGTGCGCCCGGGTGATCGCGGCGCTGGACCTGGCGGAGCGGCTGGCCGTGCCCGTCGAGTG
Source organism: Streptomyces synnematoformans (assembly GCF_039531005.1). NCBI lineage: Bacteria > Bacillati > Actinomycetota > Actinomycetes > Kitasatosporales > Streptomycetaceae > Streptomyces > Streptomyces synnematoformans. Next base: position 16,151 of record NZ_BAAAPF010000112.1, on the reverse strand, counting down.
GTACGCGCTGTCCGCGGGCGCCCGTATCGCGATGGACTCGGGCACCGAGAACATGGACTGGATCGCGCGGGCGCTGCGGCGCATCGTGCACTTCACCCAGGACGGCGGGGAGATCAACGTCGTGGTCGCCGGCGTCAACGTCGGGGCGCAGCCGTACTGGAACGCCGAGGCCACGATGCTGATGCACACCCGGGGGGTGCTCGTGATGACCCCGGACTCGGCGATGGTGCTGACCGGCAAGCGGTCGCTGGACTTCTCCGGCGGCGTCTCCGCCGAGGACAACTTCGGCATCGGCGGCTACGACCGCGTGATGGGCCCGAACGGGCAGGCGCAGTACTGGGCGCCGGACCTGAAGGCCGCGCGCGACGTGCTGCTGTCGCACTACGACCACAGCTACGTGCTGCCGGGCGAGGCCGGCCCGCGCCGGGCCGTCACCTCCGACCCGGTGGACCGGGACGTCTGCGACTACCCGCACACCGTCGAGGGCAGCGACTTCACCACGGTCGGGCAGATCTTCTCCGCCGCGACCAACCCGGACCGCAAGAAGCCGTTCGACATCCGCACGGTGATGCGCGCGCTCGCCGACCAGGACCACGCGGTCCTGGAGCGCTGGGCGGACATGGCCGAGGCGGAGACCGCGGTGGTGCAGGACGTGCACCTCGGCGGGCGGCCGGTGTGCCTGGTGGGCATCGAGTCGCGGTCGGTGCAGCGGCGCGGCTTCCCGCCCACCGACGGCCCGGACGCGTACACCGCGGGCACGCTGTTCCCGCGGTCGTCGAAGAAGGTCGCGCGGGCGGTCAACGCGGCGAGCGGGAACCGGCCGCTGGTGGTGCTGGCGAACCTGTCCGGGTTCGACGGCTCGCCGGAGTCGATGCGCGAACTCCAGCTGGAGTACGGCGCCGAGATCGGCCGGGCGATCGTCAACTTCCGCGGCCCGATCGTGTTCTGCGTCATCTCGCGTTATCACGGCGGCGCGTTCGTGGTGTTCTCCAAGGCGCTGAACCCGGGCATGACGGTGCTGGCGGTGGACGGTTCGTACGCCTCGGTGCTGGGCGGTGCGCCGGCCGCGGCGGTGGTGTTCGCCGCCGACGTCGACGCCCGGACCGCCGCCGACTCGCGGGTGGCGGACCTGGAGGCCCGCATCTCCGCGGCCTCGGGCAGGGAACGGGCGCAGCTCGCCGGCCGGCTGGAGAGCGTGTGGGCGGCGGTGCGCGCGGAGAAGCTGGGGGAGGTCGCCGCGGAGTTCGACAACGTGCACTCGATCCAGCGCGCGCAGCGGGTGGGCTCGGTGGACGCCATCATCCGCCCGGAGGAGCTGCGACCGCGGATCATCGAGGCGGTGGAGCGCGGGCTCGCCGGCGATGCGTGACGGCCGCCGGCGGGACCGGGACGGGGCGGGCGCCGCCCCGTCCCGGTCCCGCCGAAAAGCCGCAATCCCGCGGTCACGCCTTCTGCCGACATCACGTGTCGCATATCGCAGGTGCGGGCAACTCATTCGTGTCGGGCAGGCGTCGTCCTGCGGAACGCCGAGTGCCCGGGAAAGTTGCGCCGGGGGCCGCCACGGACCCGCCAAACTGACAATAACTGAGCACGGCGACCGCACTTGACGGCCGCCACGCGTCTTGCAGACTGTTTCCCGAACGGCGGGCCCGCGGTCCCCAGAGCCGACCGATCGTGACCCCGCCAGCGTTCCACCGACGTTTACGGAGGGGGGAATGTTGACAGGGCACGAGTCATGTCGAGTCCCGTCATGCGGAAGTACGTTCACCGGAAGCACGGCGAATAGACCGGAAATGACGGGCGGGGGAAAATCCCTGTGCCCGCCGTGCCGGCGCCGCCTGGAAACGAGTCTGCTGAATCTCCCCGCACTCTACGCCGACTGCCACAGGGGCGCGGAGCCGGAGGTGGTGCGGGTGGTGCGGAAGGTCGCCAGGAAGAGCGCCGCTACCGGCACCATGAACACCGCCGCGGCCGAGGTGCGGGCCGCCATCCGGACGGTGTTAGCGTCCTGGGCCGGCCTCGTCGCCGAAGAACGCCGACTGCGTTCCCCGGCCAGGGACGTGCCGGCCCTCGCCCGCTTCCTGTACCGGCATGTCGAGTGGCTGGCCCGGCACCCGGCGGCCGGCGACCTGGCCGAGGAGATCCACGAACTCTCCCGCAGGGCGCGCGGTGTCGCGGACCCGGACAGCGTGCGCCGGGTGCACCTCGGCGGGTGCCCGGACGTCGGCTGCGACGGCACTCTCGTGGCCCAGTTACGCACCCCCGGCGACCCGCTGGCCTCCGAGATCGTCTGCACGGTTTCCGCTGCTCACACGTGGCCCGTCACGTGGTGGCCCAGACTCGCCCGCCGGATGCAAGCGCAGAGAGAGGTCAGATGAAGCACCAAGCCGTGAGCGCCGGCCTGACGGCGGCCGACATCGCCAGCATCTGGCGCATACCCAAGGGCACCGTCTACCGCTACGCGCACCTGCACCAATGGCGCCGCTACAAGCAGATCGGCCGCGTCTACTACCACCCCCACGACGTCACCACCACCCTCGACCAGATGCACTCGGCATGAGCATCCGGCGCCGGGCGGGTCTTGACGGCCTCCGGCGAAGAATCTATAAATAGAATTGCTGCCATGAGCCCGCCCTTTCGCTGCAGCACGGCGTGCAGCCGCGGCGGGTGCGACCCCCCTCTCACACGATCCCGGGACCGCGGCGGGCCCGTTCCCGCCGCGGCTTCGCGTGGCAGGGGTGCGGCCTTTGCAGGGCGCCCGCACCACCGTCCCACCGCGCGGATCACTGCCGCCGACCGCGGCGAAGGCGGCGGGCCGTCTGCCGATCCGGCGGTGCGCCCTGAAGAATCCCCGCAGGTTCTCCAAGAAGTGGCCTCCCCATGCCCACGCATGGCAGAAACCCCTGAATTCCCAGAAAGGCCCCAAGGCGGGAAGACCCCGACTCGAAGGGAGCCGGTGCAATGACACCAGAAGCCACTCTCGCGCGATTCCGCGAGTACATGGTGGGACCGTCCCGGTTCATGACTCTGCTGTCCTGTTTCGAACTCGGCGTCATCGACGCCCTGCGGGACCGGCCCGGAATGACCGCGACCGAGCTGGGCGAGATCGCCGGCGCCAAGCCGGACGCCGTGGAACAGCTGCTGTTCTTACTGGTGAAGGAGGGCTTCGTCGCGCGTGACGAGGACTCCGGCGGCTACACCCTGGCCGCGCTCGGGGACGTGCCCGAGCGCGACCTGACGCGTGCGCTCACCTACATGAACATGATCAAGGTCGTGGCACTGCGGCAGCTGTTCTACCTGACCGAGAGCGCGCGGACCGGAACCCTCGTCGGCCTCAGGGAGTTCTACGGCGTCACCGGGGGAACCATGTACGACGCCGTGGCCGAGCACCGGGACCTCCGCGACTCCTGGGCGACGCTGATGGACAACGTCACCGCCAACATCGACCCCTGGTTCTTCGGGAACATCGACATACCCGCCGGGGCACAGGTGCTCGACCTCGCCGGGAACACCGGCCTCGGGGCGGTCCACGCCTACGAGATGAAGTCCTCCCCCGGGCTGCGGGTGACGACGTTCGACCTGCCGGAGAAGGAGGCGGAGGCCCTGGAGAACTTCCGGGCGCACGGCGTGGCGGAACAGTGCTCGTTCATCGGCGGCAATGTCTTCGAGGAGATCCCCCAGGGCTTCGACGTCGTGCTGATCAAGCACTTCCTGGACATGTTCGACAAGGACGACGTGATCCGGATCCTGACCGGTGTCAACAGGTCGCTGCCGGCCGGCGGACAGGTCAACATCATGGTGCCGGCGTATCCCGACGACCTCCGGGACACCGACAACTACAACGTCGACTTCTTCCCGGCCTTCTTCATCGGCTGCACCATGGGCCAGGGCGGGCCGCAGAAGATGTCGACATACCGCAGTTGGCTGGAGGAATGCGGGTTCAAGGTGACCAAGGCGGTCACCAAGGACACCGCCGAGATACCGAAAGACGTCATCCCGGTTCCGGCCGTCCTGTGCGCGACCAAGGCCGGGTGAGCAACCGGGCCGACGCCGGTGTCCTGCCACGGGCCGCGGCAGGACACCGGGCGGCGCCGCCCGCCGGGTCGGCGCCCTGCCGGAAGGGCTTGACGACCAGCGGCGAAGAACCTATAAATATGATTGCATCGCTGGAGTCCGCCTTCTTGCCTGGACTCTTCTCAGCGACCACCGCGGGCACTTCACCGCGGGCACCGTGAAAGCACTTCCGGATTCCCTGCCGAGACCAACTCCCAAGTGGCTACGTGGAGGACGTATGTCCGGAACGGCTGAGCTGGAGAAAGTGTACTCGGCCATCGAGGAGTCGGCCCGATTAGTAGGGGTGGCCTGCTCCCGTGACAATGTCTGGCCGATTCTGACCGCATTCGGAGAATCGATCGAGGACGCCCTGATGGTGTTCAGCCTGCAGACCGGCGGGCGCCACGCGGGGGAACTCGACTACAGCTTCACCGCACCGCCGGGGATCGGCGACCCCTACCCCCGGGCGCTGTCGCACGGCTTCGTCACCGAGACGGACCACCCCGTCGGTTCCGTGCTCTCGGACCTGCAGGGGCGATGGGCGATCAGGGAGCACTTCGTCGACTGCGGAGTCACCGGCGGCTTCAAGAAGCTCTACGCGCACTTCCCGCGGGACCTGCAGCCGGCCGCCCGACTGGCCGAGATCCCGTCCGTGCCGCGCGCCGTGGCCGACAACGCCGGCCTCTTCGCCCGCTACGGCCTGGACAGGGTGGCGATGGTCGGGGTCGACTACCAGCGCCGGACGATGAACCTGTACTTCCAGTTCACCCCCGACGGCCGGCCGGAACCGGGCGCACTCCGGTCCATGCTGCGCGAGATCGGGCTGCACGAAGCGGACGAGGGCATGCTGGAGTTCGCCAGCAGGTCGATGCGCGCCAACATCACCTTCAGCTGGGACACCTCGCGGATCGTGCGGGTCGCCTTCGCCCCGCCGCCGGGCAAGGGCCTGGACCCGGCGGCGGTTCCGGCTCCCATAGAGCCGCACATCGCGCGGTTCGCGACGTCCGCCCCGTACGCGTACGCCGGCGAGCGCATGAACCTCTTCGGTGTCAAATGGTTCCCCGACGGGGAATTCATCGACGTCTGTGCGTACTACCAGCTCTCGGCCGGGTACGAACCGGTCCGGTTGATGGAGACCCACAAAGACCCGACGTAGTGTCCGCCCTTTCTCTGGTTCATTCCGCGTCGGCTGCAAGGAATCCCCTCTCAAGGACAAGGAAGACACATGACGTCCGGACATTCTCCTGTCTCAGGCTTCGCACCGCGGCGCAGGTCGCTGCTCATCGGCGGCGCCTCGACCGCGGCGCTGGCCTCCCTGGGCGCCGGTACGGCCGCCGCGGCCGAGGGCGGCGCCAAGGCCGCCCAGGCCGAGTTCGACCTGGACAAGGACAACTACATCGAGTGGTTCCAGCCCGAGGACGACGGCGCCGGCGTCTCGCCCTCGTCGGAGATCTTCGGTCCGATGGACGTGACCGTGTTCCTCTGGATCAACCACCTGACGGGGCTCGGCTGGTTCGACGCGGTGGCGCCGTACCACGAGACCGCGGTCGGTGTGCACTCCCGGATCCCCCGCCGCCCGGCCAGCGAGTCCGCCACCAACCGGAACATGAACATCGCCTGCATCTACTCCCAGTACCAGCTGGTCAAGGAGGTGATCCCGAGCCGGGTGCAGCCCATGCGGGACCTGATCGCCTCGATCGGCCTGGACCCCGACGACGACTCGACGGACCCGGCCAGCCCGGTCGGCATCGGCAACATAGCCGGCAGGTCCGTCTTCGAGGCCCGCAAGACCGACGGCATGAACTTCCTCGGCTACGAGGGCCGGCGCAGGTACAACCCCAGGCCGTGGGCGGACTACACCGGCTACCGGCCCGTCAACACCCCCTTCGACGTGGTCAACCCCTCGCGCTGGCAGCCGCAGCTCCAGCCCCACAACGGCCGCCGCGTCGGCGGCGGCCCCGGCGACCTGGGCATCTGGGTGGCCCAGCACTTCGTCACCCCGCAGCTCCGGCTGGTCAAGCCGCACATCTACGACGACCCGCGCGACTTCCGCGTCCCCCCGCCCCGGCACATCGACCACCGCCGGCCCCGGTCGTTCCGGCGCAGCGCGGACGAGGTGCTGGAGGCGTCGGCCGCGCTCACCGACGAGCAGAAGGCCATCGCGGAGGTCATGGACAACAAGATCTGGGGCATCGGCCACTCGGCCCTGGTCATCGCCCGCAAGCACGACCAGAACGGCGAGCTGGGCGTGCAGGGCTGGGCACAGTTCGTGCTGGAGCACCTGCTGGCGACGTTCGATCCGCTGATCGCCGTCTGGAACGAGAAGACCAAGTACGACTCCGCGCGGCCGGTCACCGTGATCCAGCACGTGTACGGCAGGCGCAGGGTGACCTCCTGGGGCGGCCCCGGCATGGGGACGGTCGACGACATGCCCGCCGACGAGTGGACCAGCTACCTGCCGGTAGGCGACCATCAGGAGTACCCGTCCGGCTCCACGACGCTGTGCGCCGCGGCGTCCCAGTGCGCCCGGCGCTACTTCGGCTCCGACGAGCTGGACTGGAAGTTCACCTTCCCCGCCGGCTCGGCGCGGACGGAGCCGGGCGTGGTCCCCGCGAAGGACATCGAGCTGCACTTCCCCACCTGGACCGACTTCACGAACAAATGCGCGAGCAGCCGGGTGTGGGGCGGGGTGCACTTCCGCAAGACCGTCGAGACGTCCATGGCCTTCGGAGAGCAGTTCGGCGACCTGGCGCACGAGTTCGTGCAGAAGCACATCAGGGGTGAGGTCGAGGACTGAGCCGCTGCCGGGCGGCGGGCGCCACGGCCCCGGCCCGCCGCCCGCCGTCTGGCCGGTTCCGTTCGACCGCCATGTCACACGCCGCCCGCCGGGCCCGTCCTAGGGGTGACACCTCACTCCGACTGATGGAACCAGGAGACAATCATGGAAGAACGGAGCGCAGCCCCCGCCGGCGGGCCGGGCTCGGAGGCGGTCGGGGACCCGAGGCGGTGGATGATCCTCGCCGTCATTTGCACTGCCTATCTCATGGTCGGCCTCGATCTGACCGTGATGAACCTCGCGCTGCCGTCGGCACAGGACGACCTGGAGTTCTCGAACGCCGACCGGCAGTGGATCGTGACCGCGTACGCGCTGCCGTTCGGCGGCCTGCTGCTGTTCAGCGGGCGGCTGTCCGACATCATCGGCCGCAAGGAAAGCTTCATCACCGGGCTGACCGGCTTCGCCGTCGCGTCCGCCGTCGGCGGTGCCGCGACGAACTTCGAGATGCTGGTGACGGCCCGTGCCTGCCAGGGTGTCTTCGCCTCGATGCTGGCACCCGCGTGTCTGGCCCTGCTGGCCACCACGTTCACCGATCCGAAGGAGAAGGCCAAGGCCTTCGGCATCTACAGCGCGGTCGCGGCCAGCGGCGCGGGGCTGGGGCTGCTCCTCGGCGGTGCGCTGGTCTCCGCCCTGAACTGGCGCTTCTGCATGTACGTCAACCTGGTCTTCGCTACGGTCGCGTTCATCGGCGGCACGACGCTGATGAAGCGGGAGCCCAAGACGGGCGCCCGGCTGGACGTCCCCGGCGTGCTGCTGGGGTCGGGCGGCATGTTCTGTCTGGTGTACGGCTTCTCCAACGCCGCGGACGAGGGCTGGGACACCACCTCGACGTGGGGTGTCCTCGTGCTCGGCGGCGTGCTCCTGGCCCTCTTCGCGCTCTGGCAGACCCGCGCCTCGCATCCGCTGCTGCCGCCCCGGGTCCTTCTCGACCGCAACCGCGGCGGCGCGTACTTCACGGTGCTGCTCGTCGGGATGGGCATGTTCGGCGTCATGCTGTTCCTGATCTACTACATGCAGACCAACCTGGACTACTCGGCCATCACCTCGGGTGCCGCGCTGCTGCCGATGGTCGTCTGCACGACCGTGGGGGCCAGCGCGGGCGCGATCAGGCTGATGCCGAAGTTCGGTCCCAGGCCGCTGGTCACCTCCGGGCTGCTGCTCAGCGCGCTCGGCATGGCCTGGCTGACCACGATCGGGGTGGACTCGGGCTACGCGACGCACCTGCTCGGCCCGCTCATGGTGGTCGGTCTCGGCATGGGCCTCATCTACGCCGCGGCGCTGCGCACCGGCACCTCCGGCGTGGACCCCAGGGACGCGGGGATCGCCTCGGCGTGCGTGAACACCGGCCAGCAGCTCGGCGGCGCCGTCGGCACCGCGCTGCTCAACACCATCGCCGCCACCGCCACCACCAACTGGCTGGAGGACAACGTGTCGGCGCAGCCGACGCCGGAGCAGCTCAACCTCGCCGCGATCGACGGCTACACCACGGTGTTCTGGTGGTGCACCGCCCTCTTCGCCGTCGGCGCCGTCATCGCCGGACTGCTGCTGCGCGGCGGCCCGCTGCCCGCCACGGACGACGAGGCCGCCGAGGAGAAGTCCGAGGAGGCGAAGACCGCACAGTCCTGAAGACGCGCCGCGCGCCGCGCGGCCGCAGCCCGAGCGGCTGGTGATACCGGGACACCCCGGGCATCGCCGGCCGCTTCGTCTTGTCCGGAAAGACCGCCGGCCGACCAGCGGCACCACCCGTCCACAGGCGAAGGAACGCATGATGACGACGTCCGGAAGCTCATCCGTCACCGCCCTCTCACCCCGGCGCAGATCGCTGCTGCTCGGCGGCGGGTCGACCGCCGCACTGGTCGCCCTGGGCCACGCGGGCACGGCCGCCGCCGACCCCGCCGGCCCGGCGGCGGAGCCGCCGCCCGTCTTCGACCTCGACAACGGCAACTTCGTCCGCGACCTGCTCACCGTGGCGGGCGACTCCAGCGGGGAGACGCAGGACATCGCCCCCGCGGACATCAACATCATCTTCTGGGTCCAGGACGCCATGCAGACCGGCTGGTTCGACGCGCTGGCGCCCTACCACCCCACCGCGGTCGGCGTGCGCACCCGGATACCGCGCCGCCCCGCCGGCGAGTCCGCCACCAACAGGAACAAGAACACCGCCGGCCTGTACGCCACGTACCAGGTGGTGAAGGTCGCGTACGCGGAGCGGGCGTACATCCTGCGGGGGCTGCTGGAGTCGGTCGGCCTGGACCCCGACGACGAGTCGGAGGACCCGGCCACCGCGGCGGGCATCGGCAACCTGGCCGGCAAGGCCGCCATCGGGGCCCGGGTCCGGGACGGCATGAACTTCCTCGGCGACGAGCACCGGAAGTACCACGGCCAGCCCTTCGAGGACTACACCGGCTACGTGCCGGTGAACACCGCGTACCGGCTGTCCGACCCGTCGAGGTGGCAGCCGGCCCGGCACCCGCACCCCCGGCGCGTCGGCGGCGGCCCGGGCGACAAGGGCATCTACGTCGTCCAGCAGTTCGCCACCCCGCAGCTGCGGCTGGTCGAGGGCCACACCTTCCGCAGCCCGCGCTGGTTCGGGCTGGCGCCGCCCCGCCACACCGACCACACCCACCCGCGCCGCTACAAGCGCGCGGTGGACGAGATCCTGGACGCCTCCGCCGCGCTGACCGACGAGCAGAAGGTGAAGGCGGAGTTCTTCGGCAACAACTACCAGGGCGTCCTCCTCGCGACGCGGGCCGCGGCGCTCGCCCACGACCTGGACCTGGACGGCTGGGTGCACCTGTACATGACGAGTTCGGTGGCGCAGCTCGACAGCCTGATCGCCGCCTGGCACTACAAGCACAGGTACGCGGCCGTCCGGCCGTTCAGCGCGGTCGGGCACGTGTACGGCAGGCAGAAGGTCAGCGCCTGGGGCGGCCCCGGCAAGGGCACGGTCGACGACCTCCGCGCCGACGAGTGGACCAGTTACCTCCCCGTGAACGACCACCCCGAGTACCCGTCCGGCGCCACGGCGCTGTGCGCCGCCATGGCGCAGGGGGCGCGGCGCTTCCTCGGCGACGACGTCCTGGAGTGGTCGTACACCTTCGAGGCGGGCTCGGGGCTGACGGAGCCCGGGCTGGTCCCCGCCGCCGACACCGAGCTGAACTACGCCGCCTGGACCGACTTCGTCCGGGACGCCGCCATGAGCCGGGTCTGGGCCGGCGTGAACTTCCGGAAGACGGCCGAGGCGTCCGTGGACTTCGGCACGCAGTTCGGCGACCGGGCCCACGAGTTCGTGCGGCGGCACATCGAGGGCGACGCCGAGGACTGAACCCCGCGGCGTCGGCTCCGTCCCCGGCGGGCCCACGGGGCACCGCCGGTCCCCTGACCTCCGGCCGTACCGCGGCCCGGGGTACACCGCCCGGATGCAGAACCCACCTCCGGGTCAACTGATCACCACACTCAAGGAGATGACTGTGACCAACTTAATGTTGCTGCCGGACGGAATGCGCCGCTGGTCCAAGAACAACGGCGTCTCCCTCGACGACGGCTACAAGGCGATGGCGGACAAGCTGGTCGAGTTCATGGGCTGGGCCAGGGAGGACGGCATCAAGACCCTGTACATCACGACCTCCTCCGCCGCGAACTTCAGCCGCCCCGAGCCGGCGGTGACGACGTTCCTCGTCGCGTTCAACGACGTGGTGCAGCGCACCCACGACAACTGCGGCTTCGACTTCTCCGGGTCGCTCGACCTGGTGCCCCAGCAGTACCTCACCGAGCTGGAGGAACTGCGGGACAAGTCGAACAAGACGTCGGGTTTCACGCTGCACTACATCATGGGCATGTCCCTCACCAAGGAGGTCGTCCAGATCTTCAACAAGCTCAACGGGAAGATCCCGGAGCTGACCGAGGAGATCCTGGCCGAGAACGCGTACGTGCCGCAGCAGGTCGACTTCCTCATCCGCACGGGCGGGGCGATCCGGATGTCGTCCTTCTTCCCGCTGCTGTCGCCGTACGCCGAGCTGCACTTCTCCCCCGTCCTGTTCCCCGACATGACGCGGGCCGACTACGACACCGCGCTGGGGGACCTCCGGCGGCGGGAACGGCGCTACGGGAACTACCCGGCGTAGGCCACCGCTCGGACAACCGGGTGGGTCAGGCCGGTCCCGGCCTCCCGGGCGGGGTCCCGATCGGGGACCCCGCCGGGGGCGGCCCAGGCATCCTCCGTCAAGGACAAGGGAAAACAACACGATGACGTCCGGACATTCCTCATCCGCAGGCTTCTCACCACGGCGCAGATCGCTGCTGCTCGGCGGCGCCTCCACCGCGGCGCTGGCGTCCCTCGGGCACACCGGCACGGCCGGCGCGAGCCAGGCAGCCGGCCCGGCGGCGGAGCCGGAGGCCGCCGTCGAGTTCGACTTCGACACCGGCAACTTCCACCGGGACCTGCTCAGCACGCCGGCCAACCAGACCGAGGAACCCCTCGGCCCGATGGACGCGACCGTCCTCGTCTACCTCACCCACCTCACCATGACCGCGTGGTTCGACGCGCTGGCGCCGTACCACCCGACCGCGGTCGGGGTACACACCCGGACGCCCCGCCGCCCCGCCAGCGAGTCCGCCACCAACCGCAACAGGAACATCGCCGCGCTGTACGCCTCGTACCAGGTGTTCCGCGAGGTGTTCAAGGAGCGGGTGCCGGCCTACCGGCAGCTGATGACCACGCTCGGGCTGGACCCCGACGACGGGTCCATGGACCCGGCCAGCCCCGTCGGCATCGGCAACAGGGCCGGCAAGGGCGTGCTCAGAGCGAGGGCCCACGACGGCATGAACATCCTCGGCGACGAGGGCCGCAAGTACCACGGCCAGCCCTACGAGGACTACACGGACTTCGAGCCGGAGAACACCGCGTACAAGATCGTCAACCCGTCCAGGTGGCAGCCTGCCCGCCACCCGCACCGCCGCCGGGTCGGCGGCGGCCCGGGCGACAAGGGCATCTTCGTCGTCCAGCACTTCGTCACGCCGCAGCTGCGGCTGGTCAGGCCGGAGACCTACCGGCACCCGGCCCAGTTCCCCCTCGCACCGCCGGACCACCTCGACCACACCAACCGGCGCCGTTACAGGCGATCGGTGGACGAGGTCCTGGAGGCCTCCGCCTCGCTCACCGAAGAGCAGAAGGTGAAGAGCGAGTTCTTCGACAACAAGTTCCTGGGCGTCGGCCAGTCGACCAAGGCCGCGGCGATCGGCCACGACCTGGACCTGGACGACTGGGTCCACCTGATATACACCAGTTCGCTGGCGCAGCTGGAGGACCTGATCGCCGCCTGGCACTACAAGGTCAAGTACCAGGCCCCGCGGCCGTTCACCGCCGTCCACCACGTGTACGGCAGGCGCAGGGTGTCCTCCTGGGGAGGACCGGGCGTCGGGACCGTCCACGACATGCCCGGCAACGAGTGGACCAGCTACCTCCCCGTGGGCGACCACCCCGACTACCCGTCCGGCTCCACGACGCTGTGCGCCGCCGAGGCGCAGGCGGCCCGGCGCTTCCTCGGCGACGACCGCCTGGACTGGACGTATCCCATCCCCGCCGGCTGGACGCTGACGGAGCCCGGGACGGTCCCCGCCGAGGACATGGAGCTGCACTACGCGACCTGGACCGACTTCGTGAAGGACTGCGGCTACAGCCGGGTGTGGGCCGGGGTGCACTTCAAGACGACCGTCGAGAGGTCCATGGAGTTCGGCACGCAGTTCGGCGACCTCGCGTACGAGCACGCGCAGCGGTACATCAAGGGCGAGGTCGGAGACTGACCCCGCACGCGGGCACCGGCCCGCGACCCGGTCCGGCCGGGCAGGACGCGCAGCACCGCGCCCTCCCCGCCCGTTTTCTGCTTCTCGCGTGGCGGGCGCGGTCGTGCCGCGCCCGCCGCGGCCGGCGCCCCGGCGGCGGTCGTCGCCGGACATGCCGCGGGGCCGGGCCCCGGCTCCGCAGCCGCAGCCCGGCCCCGGGGGTCGTCCGGTCGCCGGCTCAGCCGATCTTGATGACCTCGCCGCCGTCCCAGTCACCGGTGGTGCCCGGAGGCCACCACAGGCACTTGTTGGTCACGTAGATCGAGCCGTCGCGGCCCGCCAGGAAGCCGTGCGGGAAGAACAGCTCGCCCTTGGCCAGCTCCGTGCGGGTGCCGTCCCTGGCGATCTGGATGACGCTGCCGCCCTCGTCGTCGGGCGACGGCAGGAAGCCGGACGAGGTGGCCTGGGTGACGTAGAAGTCGCCCTTCTTGCCGAAGCCGCAGCCCGTGATGGCGCTGAAGCCCTCCTGCCAGACCTCCAGGTCACCGCTCCACGGCTCGTAGCGGTAGACCTTGGCGGCCTTGGCGCCCTCCTCGCCGGTGTTGCCGTGGCCGGTCAGCGTACCGACGTAGACCGCGCGGTCGCGGCCCTCGGCGACGCAGGTGGGCACGGCGTCGGAGCCGGCCTCACTGGGCGGGAAGCCGGTGAGGATCTCGGTGCGGCCCCACCGGTCGATCTTCCCGAGCACGTTCGCGGCCGCGTCCACGTAGTAGAAGCCGCCGCGCTTCCTGGGTATCAGCGAGTACGGGTTCGCCACGTCGAAGTCCGGCGTGGGGTCCGGGTTCTCCTTGATGTAGTCGTAACTGGCCTCCCCCGGCCGGGCCACCACCCGGGGCCGGTAGGGGTTGGTGACGTCCATCAGGGTGCCGGCCACGGGCTTGATCTTGTTCCGCAGGCCGTCGGACAGCCACTCGTCGTCCGGGATGGCCTGCGGGGCGCCCGCCTGCAGGGTGTAGAGGCGGCCCTTGCTGTAGGCCAGGCCGTTCGGGCCGATCATGTCCTGCAGGTTGAGCGCCGAGGGCAGGTTCTCCACGATGCGCCTCGGCTTGCCGGAGGAGATGTCGGCCACCGACCCGGTGAAGCCGAAGCACTTCATCTCGACGACGATCTCTTCGGATTCCATGTTGCACTCGGAAGGCGCCGTCAGCGGCGGCTTGCCGGTCTCGGAGACCAGCAGCCGGCCCCGCGGGCCCCAGGCCAGGGAGCGCGGCGAGTACAGCCCCTCCGCGACCACCTCGACCTCTGCATCCTTGCTGAGCGTGCCCGAACCTCTGCCGTGCTCGGCGGCCGCGGCCACCGGTCCGGAGGATCCGGCTGCCACACCGGCGAGCGTGGTCGCCGCGGCGGCGGCGAGCAGCGTCCGACATCGTGCGAGACGTCGCATCGGGCTCTCATCTCCTCGATAAGTGGGGTGAGCTTGTGTGTGGGACAACGCGCCGGCCGAGGCCGGCCGCCGCGGCAAGGAAGCCGTCGGCCGGGGCGCCCCGGCCGACGACAGCCTTTCCGCTGCGGTCAGCGGCGGGCGTCAGCCGATCTTGACGACCTCGCCCTGGTCCCAGCGGTTCGTGGTGCCGACGGGGTACCACACGCTGTTGTTGGCGACGTAGACCGAGCCGTCGGGGCCGGCCAGGAAGCCCTGCGGGGCGAAGAGTTCGCCGAGGCCCAGCTCGGTGCGGGTGCCGTCCTTGGCTATCTGGGTGACGACGCCCTGCGGCTCACCGGGCGACGGGAAGCCCGTGGTGTCGAACTGGGTGACGTAGAAGTCGCCGTTGGCGCCGAAGCCGCAGCCGGAGATGGTGGCGAAGCCGCTCTCCCAGACCTCCAGCTCCCCGGTGTCCGGGTCGTACCGGTAGACATTGGCCGCGTTCTGGCCGGTGTTGCCGAAGCCGGTCAGCTGGCCGGCGTACACCGCACCGTCCGGGCCGACGTCGACGCAGGTGGGCACGGCGTCCGCGCCGTTGGGGGCCCGCGGGAACCACTTGAGGACCTCGACGTTGCCCCAGCGGTCGATCTCGCCGAGGATGTTCGCGGCCGCGTCCACGTAGTAGAAGCCGCCGCCCGGCTTCGCGGCCATCGAGACGGGGTTGGACGTCGGGTCCTCGCTGGTCAGCTCCGGGTTCTCCGTCATCCACCGGTAGCCGGCGAGGCCGGGGTTGGCGACCGGCCTGACCCGGTGCTTCTTGTGCCACTTGTCCGTCTTGACCTGCAGCACCCGGCCGTACTGCCGCTTGAGGTCGCGGGTCAGGTCCCGGGGCAGCCAGTCGGGCAGGCCGATGCTGTGGCCGGCCTCCAGCACGTACAGCTTGCCGTCGACGTACTCCATCGCGTTCGGGCCGACGACCTCGGCGTTGTTCACGTTCGACGCCAGGCCCTCGACGATCCGCTCCGGCTCGCCGTCGGTGACGTCGGTGATGGCACCCGAGGTGCTGAAGCAGTTGGCCGTCATCGTGTCGGCACTGTCGCAGAGCTGCTTGATGCCGCCCGCCTCCGAGACGAGCAGCCGGCCCTCGGGCGACCAGGTCAGGTCGCGGGGCGAGTGCAGACCCTCCGCCACCACCTCGACCGGGGCGTCTTCGGACAGCGTGCCGGAACCCTTCTCCGCCGCGGCCACCTGGCCCGACGGCGCGGCCGCCACACCCGCGAGCGCCGCCGCCGCCGCGGCGGCGAGCGGCATGCGGAACCTCTTCAGACTACGCATCTTCGCCTGATCCTCCGTTGTCGGATTTCTGTTGCTCTCATGACAAGACGCGTCGAGAGAAGCTCCTCGCCACAACCGGGCGGCATGCCGGAACAGCCGCCGGCGCAATGAGCATCGGCCACACGCCTTGATGGGGCTTTCGTTGACGACTGGCGTCGAGCCGCGGCGGTCCCCGCCGCGTGGGCGGCGGCCGCCTGGCTCAGAGCCGATGGCTCACGTACGGACCCGGAACCGCGATCCCGGGAGTGCGAGCCCCCGTGCGCCGTCCGCGCACCGCCCGGCGGGAAGCCGGATCCGCCGGTGCGCGGCGGCCGTCTCAGTAGAAGAGGCGGTACGTGCCGACCTGGGTCATCATCTCGGCCTGCAGCGGCTCCGAGATCCACTCGTTCTTCAGGCCGTTCATCGTCTCCTGGAAGGCGGGCATGGTGAGAAGCGGGTTCTTCTCGTCGTCCTCCAGGTCCACCACCAGGACGAAGGTCTGCCCGTCGGGAAGCTTGCACCAGGAGTAGCGCACGCCCTCGGGCTTGGCCTCCTCGATCGCCGCGAACAGCTCCTTCGCGGCCTTCTCCGCGGTCTCGACCTTGTCTTCTTTGATCTTGGCACGGAACATGCGGATGCTCATGGTGAATCTCCTTGGTAAACGTGCGCGCCGCCGGGTGTCGGCGGCGTGTTTCAGGATTGTTCTTGGAGTCGGTCGTGGAGGATGCGGGACAGTTCGACGCG
>NZ_BAAAPF010000111.1:0-20632 GCF_039531005.1 Streptomyces synnematoformans | reverse complement strand
ACCCGTCTCCAATCTGCGAGTTCACTCGCCATACGCGACCTCGTGTCGCACCGCCGCCGGTGATCTGGACCGCGTTGCAGTGCAGGTCGTCGCGGATGACGGCGAGTTCGCGCCGGACGACCGCGGGGTCGACGTGCGTGCGGGATGTCTGGCCGTGGACGACGAATCCGGTGTCGTAGGTCATTCCTCTGGCGCGCATGGTGGCGTCTCCGTGGGGTGGTCGTGCGGGTCGGTCGTGGGGGGGGGCGGGTCGAGGCTGGCAGAAAAATTGCGTACACGCAATTTTGCGTACGCGCAGGATGTGTGGAACGCTGACACCGTGACGACACCGCCGTCAGGGCTACGGGAACGGAAGAAGCAGGCCACACGGGAGGCGCTGCGCGCGGCGGCCCTGCGGCTGGCCGTGGAGCACGGGCCGGACCGGGTGCGGGTCGAGGACATCGCCGAGGCGGCCGGGGTCTCGCCGCGTACGTACAACAACTACTTCGCCAGCCGCGAGCAGGCGATCGTCTCCGCCGTCACCGCGGACCGGGAGGCGAGGATCGCGGCGGCGGTCGCGGGCAGGCCGGCAGGGGTGCGGCTGGCTGACGCGGTGACCGATGCGGCGGTCGAGCAGTACACGAGCACCGGCGAGCGCGAACGCGAGGCGCTGCTGCTGATCACCACCCGGACCGCGCTGCGCGACGCGTTCCTCGACACGACCGCCGGTATCGAGCCCCCGCTCACGGCGGTGATCGCCGAACGGCTGGGGGGAGCCGGAACGCGGACAACCGCCCGCGTGCTCGCGGCGAGCGTGGCCGCGGCTGTTCGTATCGCGTTGGAGGACTGGCTCCGGGGCTGGCGTCGGCCGGGTGGGGC
This sequence comes from Streptomyces synnematoformans, assembly GCF_039531005.1. Classification (NCBI taxonomy): domain Bacteria; kingdom Bacillati; phylum Actinomycetota; class Actinomycetes; order Kitasatosporales; family Streptomycetaceae; genus Streptomyces; species Streptomyces synnematoformans. The sequence continues at coordinate 19,774 of NZ_BAAAPF010000111.1, read as the reverse complement.
TGTGGAGATCGCGGGGGCCGCGGGGAATGCAGAGAACGCGCAGGCTGCCGGAGGGCTCGACGCCGGGGGGCTGGTCGTGCCCGCCGGCTCGCTGCCCGACCAACTCCGCGCGGCACTGGCCCCGCTCGCGCCCGCGCTCGACGCCGCCGAGCGAGGGGCGGGGCCGTGAGCTGAGATCATTCAGGTGGCATGGCGATTACTACTGCTCGGCGGAGGGCCGCCGCACCTCGAAGTGGAAGCATCCGTATTCCAGTGCCCTGACGTGCACGAGCACCACGTCAGGGTCCTTGAACGCATCGTCGAAGGCTGCGTCGAAGCCGGCCGTGGCGTCGGCCGGAATCTCCAGAAGGCGGCCACCTGCGATATGACCCCGGGCGTCATACCGACGCACGGTTCGCAGAGCGCCCGGCCGGTCGAAGGGATAGTTCTCGCCGGGGGTGAACCCACCGCAGTCATCGGCGTGGATGAAGACGGGCCCCTGTTCGTCGTACGCGCCCGGATCTGCACCCCGCGCGGCGGCCCAGCGACGCAACGGGGCATACGAGACAAGGGCGATCCGCTCGCCGAGCGTGATGGGGCGCAGGCAGCAGCGCAGCGGCGAGCCCACGTCGTCGCGGGTCGCGAGGTACGGCGCACAGGGACGGCCCGCGTCATCGGCAACCCGCAGTTCCTTGAGGGCGGCTGCGTCGACGGGGAGCACGGTGTACTTGGTCATGCGCCCATGCTGGATCGACGCACGTGTCTTTGCTGGCAGAAAACGGACGTCGTGTTGGCGCGCGCCCACGCAGCAGGCTGGGGCTGTCCCGGCGACGATCCGCGGTGGGTGGGTGCGCGTGGCGGGGCGAAACTCGGGTTTCGGTGCCGAAAGTGGGGCCTATTCGATAGGTTTTATCCGGAATCGGGTCGGTACCGGTGAGCGTTCCGTACGTACGAGAGGAAGGTCCCGCTGTGGCGAAGTTCGTGACCATCGGATACGGGGATCAAGACGGCTACGACCGCACCGACGCGGCGATTCGGGACGAGGCGCATGCGCATGACGCCCGCCTGCTGGAGGCCGGGGCGACCGTGGGGATCGCCGGCTCGCCGGTTCAGGTGCGCAACCCCGACGGCGCGGGCGCGACTGCGGAGAGCGGCTCCTTCCTGTCCTCCGCTCTCCCGGTGGCCGGTTTCGCGATCATCGAAGCCGCAACCCTTGAGGAGGCCGTCCAACTCGTGTCGAAGACGCCGTGTGCGGTTGCGCGGGGCGTGGTCGAGGTCTGGCCGTTGCAGGAGCCCTCCGGACCCGCCGCCCCCCACGTCCCCGCGCGCTAAGCGAGTTCGTGAAAGTACTCCGCGCCGTACTTGACGTCCCACCCGCCGGCGACCAGCCCGCGGACGGCCTCGATCAGCGCCGCGCGGCCCGGCGAACCCTCCTCGCTCCACAGCGACCAGTTCGCGGAGACCGACACCTCCACCTGGCCGTAGTGGGAGGCGTGCAGCGTGATCGGTGCGCGGGCGCCGATTCGGCGCATCTCGCGCGTCGGTCCGGCGACCCACGCGGCGCCCTCCCGCCGGTGGCACGGCACCCTGGCGACCCAGCGAGCCTCAGCGGCCTCCAGGGCCACGTCCGCGGAGGCATCCGCAGCATCCGCGGCGTCCACGGGGGCGCGGACGCGGGTGGCGTTGAACCACAGGTCCGTCCAGCCGACCTTGTGCGTGTCAGGCACCGGGGAGACCTGGGCCTGCGCGCGTTCCAGCCAGGATCTGAGGGCTTCGACCGACAGCTCCTCCACCGACTCGACCACCGGATCCACGTGCCAGGGGTCGACGACGTCGAGCGCCTGGTCGTGGGTCTCCCCCGCCGCCCGGCGGTCGTGCACGAACCAGTGCGGACGCCGCGGGCCGACGCCGGTCTCCGGGTAGTCGGTCTCGCGGTCGTGACAGCCGATCACGGCCTCGGCGCTGAGGGGCCGCACCAGCGGCCACAGGCGCCGGATGCCGTGCATGAGCCGGCCGATGGCGGACTCGTCGTCCGGCGTCGGTCCCGGCCGCTTCCACGGCTCCGCCAGCGTCAGCGTCGGGCCGCCGTTCTTGTGCTCGAACACCATTCCTGCGCACCCCCGCCCCGCCGGCACCACGGCGGGAGCGTACCCCCGCGCGGCCGGGACCCCTCCGGGACCGGCGCGGCAGGCGCCTGTCACACCTCGCAGACCTCCGGCGCCCGCTCCTTGATCCCCAACAGGTCGAAGTAGTTCTGCCCCAGCGCGATCCGCCGGAACGCCTCGTCGCCCAGCGCCTTGTTGATCCGGCTGGTCACTTCCAGCTCTTCCTTGTAGACCCCGAAGTCCTTGTCGCGCGACGCGACGAAGTCCGTCCCCGGGACCGCCTGCTCCGGATACGCGTCGAACAGCGCCGCGTACTTCTCCCGCACCCCCGGCTGGCCGAAGTACATGTCCTCCAGCACCCGCCAGCTCAGGTCGAGCGTGAGGTTCGGGTGGCGGTCCAGGAGCCGCCTGAGGAGGGCGATGTGCGCGTCGGGCTCCATGGTCGACAGCTCCTTGGAGAGCCCCATGTGCGCCCAGACGATCTTGTTCTGCGGGTACAGCTCCAGCACGCGCTCCATCAGGGGCAGGTAGCGCGTCGGCTCCCGGTCGTTGCCGAGGTCGGAGTGGATGGTGATCGGCATCCCGCGGCGCCGCAGCTCGTCCATGAACGGCGCCCACTCCTCGATGTCCTCCTCGTCCGCCGGCTCGTGGTGGTTGGGGAGGAGGGCCTGCTTGATGAGGTTGACCTCGCCCATCCACTGGAACATCCCCGGGAACTCCTTGTCGAGCAGCCGCATCCCGTCCATGACACCTTCCGGCTCGGCGAGGTCGGGGTACGTCATGGACAGGGCCAGGTCGACGTCGTCCTGCTTGTGCTCCACGACGTTCTCGGCGTTGACGAAGTCGTTCTTCAGGCTGGGGAGTACGGGGGTGCCGGGGCAGTCGAGGTAGTAGGTGCAGGGGGAGTCGACGGGGAGCTTCTGCCCGATGCCGAAGACGCCGGCGTGCCGTACGCCGGTGCGCTTGAGGTAGCCGACCAGCTCGCGGAACGGGACGGCCTCGCCGCCGAAGGGCCGGAAGTGCAGGTGGGCGTCGACGACCGAGGTGTACGGCCCGGTGCGGCGGTCGAAGCAGTCCTGCTCGGTCGCGGACGCCGCGGACCCGGCGGCGGGTCCGAGGACGGCGGCGGCGAGCCAGGTCGTGGCGGTGACGGCGGCCTTGCGAGTCATCACGTACGGCACGCGGAACCCCTTCGGCGGTGGAGCGGGTGGAGTGCGACGAAGGGATTGTGTGATCAAACGGGAGGGGGCGCGGCGGTGCCCCGCCGCGAAGATCCGCAGACAACCGCAACGGGCTACACCCCGCCGCGGCGGGGCGGGCCCCGGTCCCCCCGCGGGCCGGCCCGTCACGCTCCGCCCGGGTTCACGGCGGGCGGCGTGGGCGCGTCGGCGGAGGTCCGGGCCTCGGCGGGGCGGAGCATCTGTCCGGCGGCCAGCCTGCGGTAGAGAGGGCTGCTGGTGAGCAGGTCCTCGTGACGTCCCTGGGCGACGGTGCGGCCGCCGTCCAGCACGACGATCTGGTCGGCGTGCTGGACCGTGGAGAGCCGGTGTGCGATGACCAGCAGGGCGCATTCCCGGGCGACGTCCTTCATCACCGCGGTGAGCGCGGTCTCGTTGATGGTGTCGAGGTGGGAGGTGGGCTCGTCGAGCAGGAGGATCGCGGGGCGGGTGAGCAGGGCGCGGGCCAGGGCCACGCGCTGGCGCTCTCCCGCCGACAGCGTGCCGCCGCGCTCGCCCAGCATGCCCGACAGCCCGCCCGGCAGCCGCCGCACGACTCCTTCCAGCTGGGCGAGTTCGATGACGCGCCGGAGTTCGGCCCCGGTGGCGCCGGGCGCGGCATAGGTGAGGTTGTCCGCCAGGGTGCCGTGGACGACGTGGGTGTTCTGGTCGACGGCGGCGATGCGCCCGCGGCATGCCGTGCGGCTCAGCGCGGTGGCGGGCAGGCCGTCGAACAGCAGGGTGCCGGAGTCCGGTTCGTAGAACCGGGCGACGAGGGCGAAGATCGTGCTCTTTCCCGCCCCCGACCGGCCGACCAGGGCGGTCTGCTGCCGGTGGGGGACGGTGAACGAGACGCCGCGCAGCACCGGCCGGTCCGGGTCGTAGCCGAAGCGGAGATTCCGCAGGGCGAGGGCGGGCTCCCGGTCCGCGGCGGCCGGCCGGCCCGGTTCGCGCGGGAACGCCCGGACGGCGGCCGGCGGCTCCCGGGAGGGCTCCGCCGGCAGGGCCAGCGCCTGTTCGATGCGCTGGTAGGCCCCCATGCCGCGCTGGATCAGGCCGACCGCCCGGAAGACCGAGGACAGCGGAAGGACCAGGTAGGAGGCGTACAGCAGGAAGGCGACCAGGTCGCCGAGGGAGTTGGCGTCGCCGTTCACCCGCAGGCCGCCGATGACCAGCACGATCAGGAAGGAGCCCTGCACGGCGAGTTCGACCGCGGGGCTCATCAGGGAGGCGAGTTTCGCGGTCCGTACGCCGGCGCTGTGGGCCGTCTCGACCCGTTCTCCGATACGGGCCGCCTCCCGCTCCTCGGCGCGGTGGACCCGGACCATCGGCAGGGCGCCGAGGGCGCGTTCGAGGTCGGCGGCGATCGCGCCGACGGAGGTCTGCATGCGCTCCGAGGCGGCCCGGATGCCCCGGAGGAGCGAGGCGACGATCACCGCGGCGGCGGCCACGGTGAGGGCGACCAGGAGCAGCAGGAGCGGGTCGATCCACAGCATCAGGACGATCGCGCCCGCGGCGACGAGGGCGCCGGTCACCAGATCGACCAGCGCCTGGGAGACGACTTCTCTGAGCAGGGTGGCGTCGGCGGTGACCCGGGAGATCAGGTCGCCGCTGCGATGCCGGTCGTACTCCCGCATCTCCAGCCGGAGGAGCCGCGCCACCAGACCGTGGCGGAGCCCTCGTACGATGCCTTCGCCCATGCGCTCCAGGACGAAGCGGCCCACCGCGCCCGTGGCCGCCTCGGCGAGGAACAGCGCGGCCAGGAGCAGCAGCAGGGGCCACAGCACCTGTTCCCGTCCGCTCGCGTCCACGATCTGTTTGGCGACGAGCGGCTGCGCCAGCCCCACGGCGGAGCCGGCCAGCGTGAGCACGGTGGCGACGAGGGCCGCGGTCCGGTGCCCGGCGGTCAGCCGGTACGTGGTGGCGACCGCGACCCGGGTGGAGCGGTCGCCCCCCGCCGCGGGCCGTGCCTGATCCGCCGGGCCGTCGGTCATCGGTGCGACCGGCTCCCGGGCGCGACCGTGAGGAGCCGGGCGAAGTAGTCGTCGGGTACGTCCTCGGCCACGGGGCGGCCGTCCGCCTCGATCCAGGCGTGCGCCGTGAAGGGCGCCACCACCCGCACCCCGGCGCACCAGGTCGGCCAGGTCCCGGAGAGCCGGCACAGCAGCGCGGCTCCCAGGGAGCGGGGGAGGCAGCCTTTCGGCCCGGCGCAGCGCAGGCTCACCGCGCACATCGCGTCCCGGGCGTCCCCGGCCTGTACGGCGGTGGCCGCCGTGGCCCCGCGACGGGCGAGGTGGAGCACGGCGCGGAGCCGGTGGGGCGGCAGGAGGGAGAGCCCGAGGGCGGGGAGCAGGACGAGGCGGGCGGCCAGGCGTCTGGGGAAGGGCACACCGGTGGGCCGTTCCAGGGCGCTGGGCGTCGTCATTCGGCCAGCCCCGAGGTCCGCAGCTGCTGGACGAGGGCGTCGACGTCCTGCCGCGCCCGGGCGGGGTCGATGGCGAACTCGTCGACGAGCGCGGCGACCGCGGCGGCCTCGTCGCCGCCGGCCATCAGCGTGCTGACCACCAGGGTGCCGGTGGGGTTCAGCTCCCAGTACTCCCCGGCGCGGGCGTCCAGGAGGACCGTGCCGTAGTCCGTCTCGGCAGTGGAGACATCGGCGCCGAACTTCAGTGGCATGCGTGTGCCTTTCTGCTGGGGTCTGCTGGGGTCTGCCGGGGCGGTGCGGTCATGGGGAGGCGGGGGCCGCGGTCCGGGCGGCTCGGCCCAGGCCGCGCAGCCACACCTCGGCGGCGATGGTCGAGTAGAGGATCGGGTCCTGCAGTTCGGGGGTGCCCGGCCGCTCGGCGAGCCGGCGCAGGCCCGCGCTGTCGACCAGGCCGAGCCGCTCCAGCCGGGAGTCCTCCCAGAGCGCCCGCAGATCGCCGCGGTGTGCACGCAGCCCGTCGGATGCGTCCATGGAGGCGGCGGCCTTGTCGGTGCGGCGCAGGCACGCGTCGGGCACGATCCCGCTCATGGCGGTGGTCAGGAGGGGTTTGTACCGCCAGGGCGTGACGCGCTCGCTCGGGCGCACGGCGAGGCATGCCTCGATGACGCGGTCGTCGAGGAACGGCGACGCCATCGGTACGCCGGCCCGGGCGGCCATCCGGTCCCACTGGCGGGTGATGCGGGTGCAGGAGCGGATCTGTTCGAGATCGGTGTGCATGCCGCGGTCCGGGTGCAGCGGTACGGCGGTCGCGGCGGCCCCGCGCAGCGCCCGCCGGGCCATTCGTTCGGCGTCGGGGGTGACCCAGTCGAAGAGGCGCGGGACCATGCCCCAGCCCAGGCCGGCGCTGACGGTGGTGGGAAGCGGGGCGCGCAGGCGGTCGCCGGCGTCGGCCAGCCACTTCCCGTACGGCCGCGAGTCGGCCAGCGCGCGTACCGTGCCGCCCAGCGGCCACTGCCACAGAGCCCGGAAGCCGCGCACCTGGCGCAGGGCGAACACCGGGCGGGTGCGCAGCAGCCGGTGGTAGTACGCCTCGGAGCACCAGGTCACGTGGTCGCCGCCGATGCCGGTCAGGTGCAGTCGGCTGCCCCGCTCCGCCAGGGCGGGCAGGTGGTGCAGGACCCTGGAGCGGTCCATGACGCCGATGGTCGGTTCGTCCAGCAGGTCGTCGATGGCGAGCAGGTCGGTGTAGACCAGCGGTGAGGCGTCCGCGTCCCAGACCACGTGGTCGACGTCGGGCATCGACCGGGCGGCCTGCTCCGCCCAGTGCAGGTCGGTGTCGGCGGGGTCGCGCCCCGGCCAGGTGCTGGCCACCACCGCGGCCGGCGAGCGGTCCGCCAGGAAGCAGACGGAGGTGGAGTCCAGTCCGCCCGAGAGGTCGCAGCTGACCACGCCGCCCTGCCGGGTGCGGGCGTCGACCGCCGCGGCCAGGGCCTCCCGGACGAGGGGGGCGCCCTCGGCGAGGGTGCGTACCGGTTCCGGCGGCGTCCACCAGCGCGTGTGGCGTACGGTCCGGCCGTCCGGCGCGACGATCAGCGCGTCCTCGGGGGCCACGGCGGTGATACCGCGCCACATCGGTGCCTCGGCGAGCGGGTGGGGGACCGGCCACAGCAGCCGGACGGCCAGCTGCTCCTCGTCCGGCTCGCTGCCGAGCGCGGCGGCGAGCACGTCGGCGCTGCTGGCGGCCACCTGCGTGCCGGCGACGGGGGCGTGGAAGACCAGCCGGAGCCCGGAGGCGGTGCCCTGCACCCGGAGCCGCCCGTCGAGCGCGGCGACGAGGTGGCAGCTCCCCGGCAGGGAGCGGGCCAGCGCGTCGAGTTCGGCGAGGTCGCGCAGCCGCCCGGCCTGCCGCTCCAGCTCCGCGGCGTCGACCGGGCAGCAGCCGACGACGGCGAGGGCCGTGCGGCCGGCGCGCGCGGTGACGATGTCCTGGTCGTGCCACCGCCCCACCAGCCAGGGCCGGCCCGAGGCGTGCCGCAGGACGTGCGTGCCGGGGCGGGCGAGGGAGCGGGCCACGGCCGTCGCGTCCTCCCGGTCGGTGAAGACCGTGAAGTGCGCGTCGCCGGGGCCCGTCCCCGCACTCTCGTGCTGTTCACTCATGGCGTCGGTTCGGGACCGTCGCTCGTCAGTTCTTGCTCAGGATGAGACGGTCGTTGCCGGCGCGCATCAGGAACCCGGTCTTCTTCCGGAACGCTCCGAGCCGGATCAGCGTCGGTGCTTCGTATGTCTTCTTCATCGCGTTTGTCCTCACGTACGGGTGTCTCGATCGCCCCTCCTGGCTGACCAGGAAAGCGGGGTGTACGCCAGGGATACCCACGGGGCGGTGACGCGACAAGATGCCCCGAAAACGTGTGATCATAGGCAAAATTCCCCTGTGGCCAGAGAGCATCACCGTGGCTCATGAGGTTTGCCACAGGGAAAGACGAAAGAGGGTGCTGAGGGCTGGACGCCCCAGGTCAGCGCGGAGTGGGCGCGCGTGTTCCGGGCCGGGGGAGGCGCACGGCGGTTGTGCCGAGGGGGCTCGCCCACGCGCGCCGTACGGAGCCGCCGGGGGGCGCACCCCGCTCCCGCCGCCGCGCCCCCTTCCCCGCTCCCGCCGCCCGAACGGGCCCGGCTACTGCGCCGTGCCCGCGAGCAGCCAGCGGCGCACCGGTACCCGCAGCAGCACGCGACCCACTCCGGGGCGGGTGGGGGCGGTGACGTCCCAGTCGTACTTCGCCGCGAAGGCGGCGACGACCGGGGGCGGGAAGTCGCCGGTCAGCGACGCGGTGCCCTCGGCGACGACCGGGTGCGTGCCGTTCTCCAGGGCGAGGGAGACGCGCGGCTCGCCGCGCAGGTTCCGGACCTTGACCGCACTCGCGTCCGTGCCGACCCACCACGTCCCGTCCTCGTACACGAACCACACGGGCGTGACGTGCGCGGACCCGTCGGGCCGGACGGTGCACAGCCAGGCGTTCCACTCCTCGGCAAGTCGGGCCCGTACGGATTCCGAGAGGTCGGGGAGAGTGTCCATCCGGCCATCCGACCAGACGGGGCCCGCGCGGCGCATCGGGCGGCGGGTCGGCCGAACGTCCTAGGTCTGCTCAGCGCGCGAGGGTGAGTGCGATGTCGATGTCGAACGGGGCGCTGAGCTTGAGGCGGTCGCGGTGGATCCCGGTCGGGACGTAGACCCCGGTCGCCGGCTCCAGCTCGAAGACATAGACGACCGGCTTGCCCTTCTCCTTCTCAACCCGCCAGAAGTGCTGGATACCTGCCTTCGCGTACTTCAGCGGCTTGGTTTCCCGGTCGCGTTCCTTGGATTCGGGTGAGACGACCTCGACGGCGAGGACGACATCCGCGGCGTCGTACTGCGTCTCCTCCCCGCCACCCAGGGCCTCGGCGCGCAGGACGATCAGGTCGGGCTCGGGTCGCTGCTGGCCGTTGATGACAATGGTCATCTCGCCCTTGACCGCGAGATCGTCCGGCACCGTACGCCGCAGCCCGTTCAGCAGCGTAAGGATGGTCTCGAAGTGAAACGAACTCTGCGGCGTCACGAAAACGAGGCTCCCGTCGATCAGCTCCGTGTGCGGAGGCAGGTCGGGGAGCGTGTCCAGGTCGTCGGCCGTGTAGCCGCCGGACGGCGGCGTCGGCCATGCAGGCGTCGTGTGCTCCGGCTGCTTCGGTGCCACGCTCATAGCAGGTGCTCCCATACGGCGGATTCTCGTCCGTACGACCAGCGTACCCACCGGGAACGCCGATCTTGCCCCTCGCACGAGTGACCGACCGGCGCCCCCTTGACAAGCGGAGGCCGGTGCCTCAGATCCCGCGGGCCGCCAGGAGGCGGCCTGCCGCGTTCACCGAGTCCACCAGGGGGTGCAGCGACATCGCCCGCAGCGCCTGCGCGCGGCTGCCCGTGTCCGCCGCCGCGATCGTCGAGCGCTCCACGTCCTTCAGCGTCAGCATCAGACCCAGCTGGTCCGCCGCCGCCGGCGGCGTCGGCAGGGGGTGGGCGCCGGTGGCGTCGACGCGGCAGGGGACCTCGATGACCGCGTCGGCGTCCAGGCCGGGGACCGTGGTGCGGTTCTTGACGTTGAGGATCAGGGTGGCGCGTTCGTCGCGGGCGATGGCGCGCATCAGGGCCAGGGCGACGCGGTCGTAGCCGCCGCCGTCGAGGTCGCACGTGTCGCGCTGCCAGCCGCCCGTGCTCTCCCGGCTCTCCGCCATGTACGTCGCCTCGCGCTCCTTGCGGGTGCGCTCCCACACCGCCGCCGCCTCGCCGGGGTCGGCCGCGGCGGCGGCGTAGAACGCGGCCTGCTGCTCGCGGAGGAACTCGCCGCGGGTCGCGGGGGCGTCGCGCAGGGCGGTGACGGCCTCGCGGTTGAAGTAGTAGTAGTGCAGGTACTCGTTGGGCAGGGAGCCCAGCGCCTGCAGCCAGTCGGCGCCGAAGAGCTTGCCCTCCTCGAAGGACTCCAGGGTCGCCGGGTCGGCGAGCAGCGCGGGGAGGCGGTCCTCGCCGTCGACGACGATGCGGCGCAGCCAGCCGAGGTGGTTGAGGCCCACGTAGTCCAGCTCGGCGCGCTCCGGGTCCACGCCCAGGGCGCGGGCGGCGCGGCGGGCCATGCCGACCGGGGAGTCGCAGATGCCGATGACGCGGTCGCCGAGGAGGCGCTGCATGGCCTCGGTGACCATGCCGGCCGGGTTGGTGAAGTTGATGACCCAGGCGCGGGGGGCGACCGCCGCGACGCGTTCGGCGATGTGCATGGCGGCGGGTACGGAGCGCAGCCCGTACAGGACGCCGCCGGCGCCGACGGTCTCCTGGCCGAGCAGGCCCTCCGACAGCGCCGCGCGTTCGTCGCGGCTGCGGCCTTCGAGGCCGCCGGCGCGGATGGCGGAGAAGACGAAGTCGGTGTCGCGCAGGGCGTCGTCGAGGTCGGTGGTGGTGCGGACCGCCGGCGGCCGGGCGCCGGTGGCGGCGGCGTCGGCCGCGTGCTGTGCGAGGACGGCGCCGATGGCCGTAAGGCGCCGCGGGTCCGTGTCGTACAGGACGAGTTCGGTGCACCGACCGGACTCGTCGCCGCTGTCTTCGAGCAGGGCCCGGTACACCAGCGGCACGCGGAACCCGCCGCCGCCCAGCACTGTCAGCCTCATACTGTGACTACCTCCACACCGGCCTCGCCGAAGGTCGCGAGGGTCGCCGGGTCCGATGACGTGTTCGTGATGAGCATGTGCACGTCCTCGGGGCCGCAGATGCGCACGAGCCCCGAGTCGCCGGGGAACTTGCCGGCGCTGGCCAGCAGCACCACCTGCCGGGACGCTTTGATCATGGCCCGCTTGACGGGCACCTCGACGTGCGTGCTGTCCAGCACGCTGCCGTCGGGGAGGATGCCGCTGGCGCCCAGGAAGAGGCGGCCGACGTACAGCTCACGGAGGTTGGACTCGGTGAGCACGCCGACGACCGAGCGGTAGTTCCGCCGGACCTCGCCGCCGAGCAGGATCAGCGTGACCGCGGGGTCGTCGCGCAGCTCCTCGTAGACCGCGAGGTTGCTGGTGACGATGGTCACAGGGCGGCCCCGCAGCCGCTGGGCCAGCGCCAGCGTGGTGGTGCCGATGTCGAGCAGCACCACGTCCCCGTCCTCGACCAGCTCCGCGGCGCGGGTGGCGACGGCCTCCCGGCCGCCGGGGTCGTCGACGGCGACCTCGGCGAAGGGGCGCTCGTCGTCCGCGCGGGCGGCTACGGCGCCGCCGTAGACCCGGGTGAGGCGGCCGGCGCGGCCCAGCTCGGTGAGGTCGCGGCGGGCCGTGGCCTCGCTGACGCCGAGGCGCGTGGCGATCTCCCGGACGGGCAGCACGCCCTCGTCGCCGAGGATGCTCAGCAGCTTCTCGTGGCGCGTCTCTCGCAGCATGGACCGCAATGTACTCCACGTGAGCGAGTTTGCGCGAGTGTGAGTGACCTCTTGCAAAATCCGTCGCGGAGGTGCAAGGTGTCGCTCAATGTGAACCACGAGCAGGAAGGACACGCCGTTGAGCACTCCATCGGCGGTCCGCACAGCGATCGACCCGCTGGCGGGCACACGGGCTCCCGGCGATCCCGAGCACGACGTTCTCCTCACCGGCACCGTGTTCATGGACATCGTCTTCACCGGCCTCGAAGGCGCCCCCGTGCGCGGCAGCGAGAACTGGGCCCGCGGCATGGGCTCCAGCCCGGGCGGCATCGCGAACATGGCCACCGCGCTCGCCCGCCTCGGGCTGCGCACCACGCTCTGCGCGAGCTTCGGCACCGACCTGTACGGCGACTACATCTGGGAGAGCCTCGCGGAGAACGAGGGCGTCGACCTCGGCCCGTCGCGGCGGCTGGCCGGCTGGCACTCGCCGGTCACGGTCTCCATGGCGTACGAGGGCGAGCGCACCATGGTCACGCACGAGCACCCCGCGCCCGCGCCCGTCTGCACCGAGCTGCCGCGCGCCCGCTCCGTCGTGGCGTCGCTGGAGCCCGGCCGGGACGAGGAGTGGGTCCGGCACGCGCACGACAAGGGCTCGCAGGTCTTCTCCGACGTCGGCTGGGACGAGACCGGCCGCTGGGACCTGGCCGCGCTGACCGGCCTGCGCTACAGCCACGCCTTCCTGCCCAACGCCGCCGAGGCGCAGCAGTACACCCGCACCGACTCCCCGGAGCAGGCCGTCCGCGCGCTCGCCGAGCTGGTGCCGATCGCCGTGGTGACCAAGGGCCCCGACGGCGCCGTGGCCGTGGACGGGATCACCGGCGAGAGCGCCGACGTGCCCGGGCTGCTGGTGGACGCACTCGACCCGACCGGCGCCGGCGACGTGTTCGTCGCCGGCTTCATGACCGGGACCCTGGCGGGCTGGCCGCTCGCCGACCGGCTCGCCTTCGCCAACCTCACCGCCGCGCTGTCCGTACAGCACTTCGGCGGCTCGCTGTCCGCGCCCGACTGGACGGAGGTGGCCGCGTGGTGGATCGAGGCCGCCGCCCGCGCCAAGGCCGGCGACGCGGACGCCGCCGAGGTGGCCCGGCGGTACGACTTCCTGGACGGCCTGGTGCCGGCCCTGGTGCGGAGCCGTCCGCGCCGGCGGGCCATTCCGACCATCGGCTTCCGGGACGAGTAGAACGAAGGAGTTCTGATGGGATTGCGCAACAAGGGCGGCGGTAGACCGCGGGCCCGGACGAGGACCAGGAGCAGGTCGAGGACCCTCGTGCCCGCCGCGCTCGCCGCCGGGCTCGCCGTCATAGCGGCCGGCTGCGTGCCCGGCACCGACGGCTCCGGCGCCGTCCAGGGCGGGGGCGCCGGCGGTACGGGCGGCGTACCGGACCCGTCGAAGGCGGGCAACGTGACGCTGACCGTGTGGGACCAGGAGGTCCGCGGCGGTCAGAACGCGGAGATCGAGCAGCTGAACAAGGAGTTCGAGGACAAGTACCCGAACGTCAGGATCAAGCGGGTCTCCCGGAGCTTCGACGACCTGAAGACGACGCTGAAGCTCGCGCTGTCCGGCAACAACCCGCCGGACGTCGTCCAGGCCAACCAGGGCTACCCCGACATGGTCGCGTTCGTGCAGGCCGGGCTGCTCACGCCGCTCGACAACTACGCGGGCCTCTACGGCTGGAACACGCGCTATCCCAACACCCTGCTGAACCTCAACCGGGTCTCCGCTGGGGGTACCACCCAGGCCGAAGGCTCTGGGGGAGGCAAGCAGTTCGGCACCGGGCGGCTCTACGGGATCTCCCAGACCGGCGAGTTCGTCGGCCTCTACTACAACAAGGAGAAGCTCGCCGACGCCGGCCTGGAGCCGCCGAAGACCTGGAAGGAGTTCACCGACAGCCTCGCCACGCTCAAGGACGAGGGCGAACTGCCCATCCAGTTCGGCAACCTCGACCAGTGGCCCGCCATCCACACCTTCGGCGTGCTGCAGGACCAGTTCGGCGCCGCCGAGACCCGCGACACCGTCCTCGGCCGCGGCGACGGCTTCGACAACGCGCACACCAAGGAGGCCGCCGCGCTCCTCGCCGACTGGATCGACAAGGGCTACCTGCCCAAGGACGCCAACGGCCGCGGCTACGACGACGCCAACAAGCAGTTCGCCGACGGCGACGGCGCGTACCTCATGACCGGCATCTGGGTGCAGGCCGACCTGACCAAGCCCATGGGCGACAACCTCGGCGTCATGGCCCCGCCCCCCGCGACCGAGGGCGGCAGCCCCGTCACCACCGGCGGCCAGGGCCTGTCGTGGTCCGTCACCTCCAAGTCCGCGCACCCCGACGTCGCCGCCGCCTACCTCGACTTCATCACCAACGAGCACGCGGCCGACGTCATGACCGAGAACGGCGTGCTGCCGGCCGTGCCCGGCAAGGCCGCCGACGAGGTCGACCCGGACAGCCCCGACGGCCAGATGATCGCGGCGTGGAAGCGGCTGAACGAGAACGACGGCCTGGTCCCGTACCTGGACTACACGACGCCCACGTTCTACGACACCGTCTCCGCCGCGCTGCAGGACCTCATCGCCGGCAAGACCTCGCCCGACGGCTTCGCCAAGAAGCTGCAGGACGACTACGGCGCGTTCATGGAGAAGCAGCGCGGCGACGACGCCGGCTCCGAGCCTGCGGGGTCGTGATGAAGTCCCTCTCCGCCGGCTACGGCCGCCGCGCGCCGGGCGAGCCACGCGCGGTCGGCTACCTGTACGTCCTGCCCGCGCTGGTCATCTACGCGCTGTTCCTGCTCGTCCCGTTCGGGCAGTCGGTGTGGCTGTCGTTCCTGCACTGGGACGGCCTGACCCGGGCCACCTCCGCGGGCTTCGACAACTACTCCGACATCTTCACCGACCCGTCGCTGCGCGCCCCGTTCGGGCACGCGCTGGTGCTGCTGATCTTCTACTCGGCGCTCCCGGTCTGCATCGGCCTGCTGCTCGCGGCGGCGATGTCGCGGATCCGGGTGCGGGGCCTGACGTTCTTCCGCACCGTGCTGTTCCTGCCGCAGGTGCTGGCGATGGTCGTCGTCGGCGTCGCGTGGCAGTCGATCCTCGCGCCCGACGGGCTGCTGAACGACGTGCTGCGCGCCGTGGGCCTGGACTCCCTGGCCCGTCCCTGGCTCGGCGACTACGACTGGGCGCTGCCCGCCGTCGGCATCGTCGGGACGTGGGTGATGACCGGTCTGTGTCTCGTGCTGTTCCTCGCCGGCGCCCAGCGCATCCCCAAGGAGCTGTACGAGGCCGCGCGGCTGGACGGCGCGGGCGCGTTCCGCGAGTTCTTCGCGGTCACGCTGCCGGCGCTGCGCGCCGAGATCGCGGTCGCGCTGACCCTGACGATCGTCGCCGGGCTGCGCAACTTCGACCTGATCTACGTCATGACGAGCGGCGGCCCCGGTGAGGCCACCTCCGTGCCGGCGTACGAGGTCTACCACCGCGCCTTCGAGCTGAACCAGGTCGGTTCCGCCGCGGCCGTGGGCGTCGCGCTCACCGTGCTGATCTTCACCCTGACCGTCACGGTCTCCCGGCTCGTCGAAGGACGGCGCTCATGAGCAGCAAGATCGAACGCACCTTCACGTACGGCATCCTGTCGATATTCGCCGTCATCTCGCTGACGCCCGTCATCGGCATCCTGTCGACGGCCTTCGGCGAGAAGGGGTCGCTCAACACCGGGTTCTCCCTGCCGGAGGGCGGGCTGAACTGGAGCAACTTCTCCGACGCCTGGAGCCAGGGCCACTTCGGCACGTACCTGGGGAACTCGATCCTCGTGGCGGTCGTCGTGGTCACGGTCGCGACGGTGCTGTCGATCCTGGCCGCGTACGCCTTCGGCGTGATGCGCTTCCCCGGCTCGAACGTGCTGTTCTACGTCTTCGTCATCGGCCTGACGCTGCCGCAGGAGGCGCTGGTCGTACCGCTCTACTTCGACCTGCGGCACTACGAGATCACCGACACCTACTGGGCGCTGATCCTGCCGCAGACCGCGCAGTCGCTGGCGTTCGGCGTGTTCTGGATGCGGACGTACTTCCGCAACAGCGCGCGGTCCGTCATGGAGGCGGCGCGGGTCGACGGGGCGAACAGCTTCACGACGCTGTGGCGGATCCTCGTCCCGATGGGGCGGCCGGCGATCACCACGATGATCGTCATCACCTTCATGTGGACGTGGAACGAGTTCCTGATGGCGCTGGTGATGATCAGCGAGGAGGGGCTGCGCACGGTGCCGCTGGGGCTGGCCTTCTTCCAGGGGCAGCAGACCTCGGACACCTCGCTGCTCGCCGCGGCGGCCGTGCTGATCGCGCTGCCGGTGGTCGTCGTGTACATCGCGCTGCAGCGGCGGTTCATCGAGGGAATGCTCACCGGAGCGGTGAAGGAGTAGGAGTGCAGATGCCGTACGACGTGGTGACCATGGGGCGGGTCGGGGTGGACGTCTACCCGCTGCAGACCGGGGTCGGCCTCGCCGAGGTCAGCACGTTCGGCAAGTACCTCGGGGGCAGCCCCACCAACGTCGCCGTCGCCGCCGCCCGCTACGGGCACGGCGCGGCGGTGATCACGAAGACGGGCGCCGACCCCTTCGGCACCTTCGTCCGCGACGCGCTGCGCGGATACGGGGTCGGCACCGACTTCGTCGGCACCTCGCCGGGGCTGCCCACGCCCGTGACGTTCTGCGAGATCTTCCCGCCGGACGACTTCCCGCTCTACTTCTACCGCTACCCCAAGGCGCCGGACCTGGACCTGGCGGCGGACGAGCTGGACCTGGACGCGGTGCGCGCGGCGCGGGTGTTCTGGATGACGGGCACCGGGCTGTGCGAGGAGCCCTCGCGGGCGGCGACGCTCGCGGCGCTGCGGGCGCGCGGGCGGGCCGCGCACACCGTCTTCGACCTGGACTGGCGGCCGATGTTCTGGCCCGAGGGCGCGGGGGACACGGCCGAAGGGCCGGCGCGCGGGCTGTACCGGGAGGCGCTGGCGCACGCGACGGTGGCCGTCGGCAACCTGGCGGAGTGCGCGGTCGCGACGGGGGAGCACGAGCCGCGCGCGGCGGCGCGGGCGCTGCTCGCGACGGGGGTGGAACTGGCCGTCGTCAAGCAGGGCCCGCGCGGGGTGCTGGCCGTGCACCGCGACGGCGCGGAGACGGAGGTGCCGCCGGTGCCGGTGGAGGTCGTCAACGGACTCGGCGCCGGCGACGCCTTCGGCGGGGCGCTGATCCACGGGATGCTGGAGGGCTGGCAGCTGGACCGGACGATCGCCTTCGCCAACGCGGCGGGCGCGCACGTGGCGGGGGAGCTGGCCTGCTCCGACGCGATGCCGACGGCGGCGCAGGTGGAGGAGCGGCTGCGGGCGGCGGGTGAGGCGCGGGCCGCGGGGCCGCGGGGGGCGGGGTCGTGACCCGGACCCGTACCCGATCCCCGCACACCCACCCCAGGGTAGGCCGCCCCGGTGACACGTCGCGTACGCAGCGTACGCGGTCGGGCAGTGCGACGATCGAAGTACGCACCGCAGCCACGGCGAGCACCGCCACGGCGAGCACCGCCACCGCGACCACCCGCGTACGCGCCCACCTCCCGGAGACCCCCGCATGAGCGTTGAGAAGATCGGCGACCTGACCGCCGCCCGCGTCCACAACCCCGAGGCCGTCGCCGTCGCGGCGGCCGCCCGCCGCCCCGCGGCCTCGCCGCTCGGCGGCGGCGAGACGGGCCGGGCACTGATCATCGCCGCCGACCACCCCGCCCGCGGCGCCAACGCCGTCGGCGCCGACGCCCACGCCATGGCCGACCGCCGGCTGCTCCTGGAGCGGCTGTGCCTGGCCCTGGAGCGCCCCGGCGTCACCGGCGTGCTGGCCACCGCCGACATCCTCGAAGACCTGCTCCTCCTCGGCGTCCTCGACGGCAAGTCCGTCTTCGGCTCCATGAACCGCGGCGGCCTCGCCGGCTCCGCGTTCGAGATAGACGACCGCTTCACCGGCTACGACGCCGAGACCATCGACGCCATGGGCTTCGACGGCGGCAAGATGCTCACCCGCATCGCCCTCGACGACCCGGCCACCGCCGCCACCCTGCAGGCCAGCGCCCGCGCCGTCGACGCGCTCGCCGACCGGCGGCTCGTCGCGATGGTCGAGCCGTTCCTGTCCCGCTGGCAGGACGGCCGGGTACGCAACGACCTCTCCCCGGACGCCGTCGTCAAGTCCGTCACCATCGCCTCCGGCCTCGGCCGGCGCAGCGCGTACACGTGGCTGAAGCTGCCCGTCGTCGCCGACATGGAGCGCGTCGTCGCCGCCACCACGCTGCCCGTGGTGCTGCTCGGCGGCGACGTGGGCGGCGCGGACGGCGAGCGCGCGGTGTTCGACGCCTGGCGCGGGGCGCTGCGGCTGCCCGGGGTGCAGGGGCTGGTGGTGGGCCGTTCGCTGCTGTATCCGGCGGACGGCGACGTGAGCGGAGCGGTGGACAGGGCGGTGAGCCTGCTGTGAGCGGTGCGAACGAGACGAACGGCAACCTGTACGTACGCGACGGCGAGTCGGCCTCCGGCCCGTACCGCACGGTGATCACCCCGCGGTCCGCCGGCTGGGGCTACTCCGGGCTGCGCATCCTCGAACTCGCCCCCGGCGAGAGCCGCACCCTGGCCACCGGCGACGCCGAGCACCTCGTGCTGCCGCTCGCCGGCGGCTGCACCGTCGAGGCCGACGGCGAGCGCTTCGCCCTCACCGGCCGGGCCGGCGTCTTCGGCGCGCCCAGCGACTTCGCGTACGTGCCGCGCGACGCCGAGGTCCGCATCGCCAGCCCCGGCGGCGGCCGCTTCGCGCTGCCCTCGGCGCGCTGCGAGCGCCGGCTGCCGGTGCGCTACGGGCCGGCCGAGGACGTGCCCGTGGAGCTGCGCGGCGCCGGCACGTGCAGCCGCGAGGTGCACAACTACTGCCTGCCGCAGACGTTCGCCGCCGACCGGCTGCTGGTCTGCGAGGTCCTCACGCCCGGCGGCAACTGGTCCTCGTACCCGCCGCACAAGCACGACGAGGCGCGCCCCGGCGAGGAGAGCGAGCTGGAGGAGATCTACTACTTCGAGGTCGCCGGCGGCCTCGACGGCGGCCCCGGCATGGCCTACCAGCGCGTCTACGGCACCGCGGACCGGCCGCTGGACGTGCTCGCGGAGGTGCGCAGCGGCGACACCGTGCTCATCCCGCACGGCTGGCACGGTCCTTCCATGGCCGTGCCGGGCTACGACCTGTACTACCTCAACGTCATGGCCGGCCCCGGCGCCGAGCGGGCCTGGCTGATCTGCGACGACCCGGCGCACGGCTGGATCCGCAGCACCTGGGACGACCAGCGGACCGACCCGAGGCTGCCGTTCGGAGAAGGGACGACGCGATGAGCGGGACAACCGGTGACCAGACGGTGCGGCTCACCACCGCGCAGGCGCTGGTGCGCTTCCTGGCCAGCCAGTACAGCGAGCGCGACGGCGTCGAACAGCGGCTGATCCCCGGCATGTGGGGCATCTTCGGCCACGGCAACGTCGCCGGCGTCGGCCAGGCGCTGCTGCAGGCGGCCCGTACCGGCGAGGCGGACCTGCCGTACCACCTCGCCCGCAACGAGCAGTCCATGGTCCACTCCGCCACCGCCTACGCCAAGACGGCGAACCGGCTCCAGACCTACGCCTGCACCTCCTCCATCGGCCCCGGCGCCACCAACATGGTCACCGGCGCCGCCCTCGCCACCACCAACCGGCTGCCGGTCCTCCTCCTGCCCGGCGACGTCTTCGCCACCCGCGCCGCCGACCCGGTGCTGCAGCAGCTCGAAGACCCGCGCAACGGCGACGTGTCCGTCAACGACGCGCTCCGCCCCGTCTCCGCGTACTTCGACCGCGTCGACCGCCCCGAGCAGCTGATCCCCGCCGCGCTCGCCGCGATGCGGGTGCTCACCGACCCCGCCGAGACCGGCGCCGTCACCCTCGCGCTGCCGCAGGACGTGCAGGCCGAGGCGTACGACTGGCCGGCGGCGTTCCTGCGCCGCCGGGTGTGGCACGTGCCCCGGCCCGCGCCCGAGCCCGCGGCGCTGGCC
>NZ_BAAAPF010000110.1:0-20640 GCF_039531005.1 Streptomyces synnematoformans | reverse complement strand
CAGTTGCACCCACGTAACTGCGTGATCTGTGAGACAGATTGAAGTGCCAACATAATCGGCGAACTCCACGGCTGGGCCGCCAGCAACGCCATGAACCTCAACCAGCCCCGCACGGCCCTGACCCACTACGAGTCCATCCCCGCCGCCCACCGCGCCGAGGGCTACAACACCCAGGCCTACCCGCGCGCCGCGGCCCTGCGCCACGCCCGCACCGCCGAAGCCCACATCGCCGTCGGCGACCTCGACGGCGCGCTGGAGAACGCCCACCAGGCCATAGACCACCTCGGCGGCGTCACCTCCGTCCGCGGTACCTCCACCCTCACCGAACTACGCACCCGCCTCGACGCCCACCGGTCGACGCCCGCTGTCCGCGACTTCCTGGCCCGCACTGCGTAGCGGAACGGAAACCCGGCCACCGGCCACTGCGGTATCGCTCGTACGGTGAGGGGTTTCAGTCGGTCTGCCGCGGGGCCTGAGGGCAGGGGCCGTCTGCCCCCGCCGACTGGGGCGGAGCAGGGGGGTCGTGGAGCGTGCTCGGCCCCGGCCCGGCCGTGGGGATGAGGTGTTCCACCGTCACGGTGAGCAGGCCGTTCATCCTCCGCTGCATCGCGGTAGCGACGGTGGCGGCCAGCTGCCCGTCGGCACATCCCACGGCCACGGTGACCGGCCCGCCGCCCGTCCCGCCACGGAAGGCCGCCACC
The DNA here is from genome assembly GCF_039531005.1 of Streptomyces synnematoformans. Taxonomy (NCBI): domain Bacteria; kingdom Bacillati; phylum Actinomycetota; class Actinomycetes; order Kitasatosporales; family Streptomycetaceae; genus Streptomyces; species Streptomyces synnematoformans. Next base: position 19,939 of record NZ_BAAAPF010000110.1, on the reverse strand, counting down.
AGAGGGATGATGCCCTCGACCAGGTCCGCAGCTTCCGCAGCGCCTTCCGTTTTCAGTTCCACCTGGGCGCATGCGTCACAGACGGTCGCGCCGGAGGGGGCGGCGATGTCGTCGGGCTCCCGTTCCGAACCGCCGAACTGCTCACGCAGGTCGAGCGTGATATCCGTACCGGGGAAGGGGAGCGGGCCGCGTGCGAAGCTGAAGCTCATGACGCGCACCGCCGGTTCCTCGGCTGAGCCGCCTGCGGCCGAGCGGCCCGTCGGATCGCTGTCACCGTTATTGATCATTGCTTTTCCCTTCGCAGTACGAACGGATCGTGGCCGGGGCGTTCGGTGCCGGCGCCGGGTGGCGGTCGGGCAGTGGCCGGGCAGGGTGGTGTGTCTGCGGTCGTGCGGGCCCGGTCCGGCCGGGGGCGGAATCACGCGAGGAGACCCCCGGCCGGCGGGGGATGGTCTCCAGATAGGCGGTGGAGGGGACCCCCGGGCGGATCGGGCCGGGGATCCTGTCGGCTATGTGCTCCGGAAGCAGCGCGCACGCGCGGCCGTGTTCCTCCAGGCACCAGGCGCTGATCAGCCGTCGGCGCGGGGTGATGGCGGTGAGATGGCGGGCGGCCAGCTGGACGCCCAAGAACGTGAACGCCAGCTGGCCAGGCTGGCCGTGTCGGCGGATGCAGTGCACCGTCAGCAGGGTCACAGGCTCGACTCGAATACCGAGCTGGCGCGCCACCTGCCGCTGAGCTGCCTCACCGGGCGAATCCTCCGGTCCCACGATGCCTCCGGGCAGCGTCCAGGACTGGTCACGTCCAAGCCGGCGCACCAGCAGGACCCTGCGCCGGACGTCGGTCAGCACCATCGCCGCGGTGAGGACGTGGCCTGGGCCGGGATCCGTCGTGTTCATGCCGTCCGCCTGTTCATGATCGAGTAAAGGTGCTGAGTCCAGAACTCGGCGCGGACCGGTAGCGGTGTGCCGCCGACATCGGCGATGGAGCCGACTCGCACGGAGGAGATAGCGGGCACCAGTTCCTCGCTGAGGTAGATGCGGTGGGTGCGGCCCGACCCGCCACCGCCGGGGCCGAGGCGCTCGGTGAAGTCCACGGCGCGTGGCTGGCGGAACCGCCGGCGTGCCCAGCGGGCGGCGTCGCAGTATCCGGCCTGGTGTAAGGCGTCGTCGGGCCGGTCGTCAGGCCGCCGCTTTCCGTCGCTGCCGAGATAGCTGCGGCGCGCGGGGAGCACGGTGCGCGAGATGGTCGTCGGGGTGTCGCCGACCGGAAAGGAGTGCCATGATCCGCCCACGGTGCACAGCCGCTGGCCGCCGTCCTCGCGGTCCCCGTCGTCTTTGCCGTGTTCCCCGGTGAGCCAGCGCACCCACCAGTCGGCCTCCTCCAGCCGGATCGTGGAGTTGTCCGGGCAGGACTGCTCGGAAGCAAGGCGCCACCACCGGCGGCTCGGTCGGCCCTCCACCACGAGCCGGACCGCGATGCCGGACCGCGGGTGGTAGAGCGAGCCGCAGTCCTCAGCGGAGGACTCGACCACAAGCCGGCCGCCCTGCTCCACCGTGCGCACATAGACCGCGGTCCGAGGCTTCGGGGCCATCTCGGCAGTGGCGGCCGGGTAGCCGGTCATCCCCAGCACGTCGGCCAGGTCGTTGATCGCCTCCGGCGGGATCTGCTGGCAGAACAGCACATCCGGGACCTGGCGGGCCAGCCACTCAAATGCCTCCACCGGTCGGTGAGGGCCGATGGCCAGGTTGATCAGCTGCAGCCTGCGCAGTCCCGCCCGGGCGGGGTGCTTCTTGTTGGTCAAGGTCGCTCCGTGCTCCTGTGTCGTAGAGTCGTCGGCCGCGGGCCCGGGAGCAGCACGATGGAAAGCTGCTCCGGGTCCCGCGGTTCGCGGCCCGCCACGGAGACGGCGGGCCGTCCGCCCTTCGGGTGCAGGGCGGAGCCTGCGGGGCCGGGCCTGCGGGGCTGCTACATCAGCAGCCGCGCGAGCAGATTCGCCGCCGCGATGAACAGCACGGAGCCGAGTGCGAACCCGACGGCGATCGACCGCAGTTGCTCGCCCGTGGTCGATACCGGTCATGCGGCGGCGCCGGCGGTCAGACGGCCGGGGTGGGAGACCTCTCGGACAGCAGACGGACGAGCCGGTCCAGGTGCAGCCGCGTGATCACCAGCCGGTGCGGGGAGATACGACGCGTGTCGGTCTCCGGCAGCAAGACGACGCTGTGGACCGCGCCGGCCACCCCGCCGGAGCCGTAGACGCGGGTGGTGCGCTGGCCGGCGTCGCGTACGGCGTTGGCGGCGACGGTGGGATCCACGGCATCCGGGAGCTTGCAGTGGCGGGCGGCGTAGCGGGCGAGGTCCTGGTAGACGGCCGGGTCACCGCCGGCCAGGACCGCATCCGGCACGGTGTCCGCCCACCATCCGAGTCCGTCGGTGCGGGTGCGGTGAGCGCGTTGAACGGCATCGCCGCTCGTCGAGAAGTCCGGCAGCATGATCTTGTGGTCGCGCTGCTGCGGGTAGCTCGCGGTCGGGCCGCCGGCGAGGATGACCGCGCCGTCGCGCACCAGACCGGTCAGCCACCCGGCCTCCCCCTCCCGCCATCCGGCGGCGTGCTGGCACATGCTGAACGACACCACATGCAGCTCCCCCGCTCCGGGGGCGATGTTCAGCTCCACCGGCATACGGACGGGGTTGTCCCACCATGCCCGGGACCGCGTCTCGGCAGCCCCGGCCGCGCTGAAGACCTCGGGGTTGATAGCCACCCCCACGGCGGTCCGGTCGCGCTCCTCGCCGTCCTCCCCCGACGGCGCGGACACCGCCCCCGGCATCCCCAGGTCGATCTGTCCGGTCTCGGCGAGCTTCGAGCCGGACAGCAGCACCACATCCGGGCCGATTCTGCGCAGTAGGCCCATGGCCTGCTCCCACTTTTCATCCGAAGAGCAGCCCTCTTCGTCAGCGTCTCCCAGGGCCCACAGGACGACATCAACCAACCTGCCCGGATCCTTCATCTCTCGTCTCTCTGCTTTCTCGGTGTGAAGTGGTCGATGATCCGTCCCGGACCGCGCAAACCGCGCTCCGAGACGGCCATCAAGCCGCCGACTCGTCGTCGCCGTCCTCGCGCCGGCGCAACCGGAGCAGAAGCGCGCGGAAGCCGGCCGCGGACCGCTCGGGCGGAAACAGCAGCGCCGACTCCCGAGCTACCCGCCGGGACTCCAACTCGGCGATCACACGGCCTTCGAGCCGCTCGGCGACCCGGCGGACAAGGCGCTCCTCCGCCGCAGTGAGGTCCTCGGACGTCGGGTCACGTGTCGGCACCAGGCGGGCGGCGTCAAGCCGCCGGTACCACTCGGGGTAGCGGCGGCGGACGCGCCTTGCCTTCAGAGCCCAATACGCCGTCGCAAGCGCCTCACGGAGCCTCACCGCCCGCCCCCCGACGTCGCGACGGGCGGCGCGGGTGCCGAGGACGACTCCGCGGGGAGCAGCAACACCGCCCAGACACGAGTGCCCGGGTGCATCCGGACCGCCCCCCATCGATGCGCAAGGGTGTCAACCATCGCCAGGCCCCGGCCGGACTCGTCCACGTCGCCGAGGCCGGGGCCGTCGGGATCGACCGCCGGGGGGATCCGGATAGGCCCGCTGTGCGGGCCCTGGTCGCTTACCCGGATCCTCAGCCGCCGCAGCTGCCCCCGGCCGGTGATCTGCACCTCCACGACGATCCCGGCGCTTTCGGTGTGCACCACAGCGTTCGTCGTCAGCTCCGTGACGATCAGCGCTGGGTCGTCTGTCTGCGCGTCCGGGATCCCCCAGGCCAGCAGCCAGGTTCGCACCAGCGTCCGCGCGGTGGCCGGCGTCCGGGCGCAGCCGCCCGGCAGTACCACGCACCCGCGGGGGCGGCGGAGACGAGCATCAGCCCGCGTCGCGAGGAGATCGCACGTGACATCCGCGACGGTCACACGCTGCCCGATCACGAGCACACCTGCCCGGCCGCAACCGGCACCACCGCGCGCCGCAGCAACGCGGCCCCTACCGCCACACACAGCGCATCGGGATCGGTCCACCGCACCGAGCACGCCCCGGGCGCAACCAGCCACCGACGACCCGTCACCGACCCAGGCGCCGGCCAGCGCGTACGACACGCAGGCACGCACGTCGTGCCCGGCAGCGCCGGCCACGGTCCAGCGGTCCCCGCGGAGACTACGAACTCCACCGCCTGCCGGGCAGAGATAACGGCCACCAGACCGAGCGGTACACAGGCCCGCCGCAGCCGATCCAGCACGTCAAGCCCTAACCCGCTGGTCGTGCGTAGGGCATCGGCGCAGGGCACATGGCCAGGGGTCGTTCGGGGGCTGCTCGCCTCGGCAGCCTGCATCGAGCCGATCATGAGGCGCCTCGCTCTCGGGTCGGCCGAGACGCAAGCGATCAGAAAGTGATCAGAGCGCTACGCCTCGTTGTCTCTGCCAGTATGGGAGCAGAAACTTCTGCTAGCAACTGCACTGAGAAGATTCACAATCTTCAGTGATCAAAAATTGGACGTACCGGGCGATTACGCCCTGACCCTGTGGTGAGGCAAGATGAGAGGCAACAGCATGAGGAAGAGAGGCCGCCGCATGTCCCGTTCGCCGAACCTGACCATGCGTCTGCGGCGGCTCGGCAGAGAACTGCGGAAGTTGCGTGAAGATTCCGGGCTGACGATCGAGGACGCGGGGCACGCAATCGAGCGCTCCGACTCGACCATTAGCCGGATCGAGAACGGCAGCAGGAAGCCTCAGTTGATCGAACTCAAGGGGCTCCTCGACGCCTACGGCACCCCCGCCGAGGTTCGCGAGGCGCTGCTGAACCTGTTGCGACAGGGTCCTGAACAGGGCTGGTGGGAGGCATTCGAGGACACCCTTCCCTCGACTCTAACCACGTACATCGGGCTGGAGGCGGATGCTGCCACGCTGCGCGTGTACGCACTGGCACTGGTTCACAGCCTGCTGCGCACCGAGGAGTACTCGCGCGCTGTCCTGCGAGCGGGGCGCCCCACCGCACCGGTCGACGAACTCGAAAATCTCGTGACGTTCCACGCCCGCCGCCAAGAGGTGCTGCGACGCGAACCCCAGCCGCTCGCCTTGCTCGTCGTGCTCGACGAGGCATGCCTGCGACGGGCGATCGGCGGGCCCGAAGTGATGCGCGCCCAGGTCGAGCACCTGATCCACTGTGCTCGGAACGTCCCGAACATCACGCTTCAGATGCTCCCGTTCAGCAAGGGCGCACATGCCTCGCTGAACGGCTCCTTCACGATCTTGGACTTCCCCGACCCAACCGAACCCGGGGCCGTCTACATGGACACACCCGGCGGGAACCTCTACATGCAAAAGCCCCACGACACACGGCGTTTTGACGCCACATTCGGTGACCTACGCGGCATAGCGCTGGACGAGAGCGAGTCAGTGCGGCTCCTGGAGCGCGCACTTGAGGAGATGTAACGGATGACTCCAGACCTGAGCAAGGTGGCGTGGCGCAAGGCCAGCCTGAGCGAGACCGCCAACGGCTGCCTGGAGGTAGCCCTCCTCGATGACGGCCGCGTCGCGATTCGCGACAACGAAGCCCCCGACAGCCCGCCGTTCGTCGTGACCGCCCACGTATGGGCGTGCTTTCTCGACGGCGCCAAGAACGGTGAGTTCGACCCCCCTCGCTGACAGCACTCTACCTGCCGCAGAGGAGAGCTAATGATCAGCCCACTGGCTCCCCTGACCGCCCGGCGGAAGTCAACCCGTCCAGCGCCAGGTGGTCCAAAGCCAGGGCCTCCAGAGGAGACAACGGCCGATGCATCGAGGTCGCATTCCTCGATGACGGAAAGATCGCCTTCCGCGACAACGAGGACCTGCAGGACCCGCCCTTCATCGTGAGCCGCTACGTGTGGGTGTGCTTGGCAGACGGAGCGAAAGGCGGAGAGTTCGACCCGTCTTGAGTAGTCAACGACAACACCGGAGGGGTGGTACCCATTGGCTAATGGGTACCACCCCCTCCTTCACTTCGCGCATCTGCCGCTCGTCAAACGCCGACCGGGCGCCCGTTGATCGCACGGCGGCGCTGGCCTCGCGCTCTTCCCTACTCAGTTCGGGCAGGTACAACCGGTATCCCCCCCCCCGCGACTCCGCTCGGTATAGCCTTCCGGATGCCGGTGGTGGAGGTATGCCCAGCGACAAGCGACGCTCTTGGAGTACATGGCCTCGCCGGGCAAGGTGCCTTGGACGGCCTACCGCTTGACCTGGACCGTGTTGGTGATCACTAGCTGACCCCGGCTCTCCGGGTTTCGCACCCCGTTCCCATGGGTCTGGGTCCCCTGCCGAGGACACCGAGGGGAAACGGAATGGCCGACCGGCACCCCACCCAGCGGCCCACGCGGACGGCGAAAGCGCCGTTCACACACGCCGGCCGCCGAGACGGCGATCCCCCCGATTGATCGCACGACCCAGGCGTAAAACGGCGTACACGTGTCCCCCTGCACTTGCTCGCCCTTCTGTGCTCTCCAGCCAATATCCAGCCAGCGTGCGGAGAACGACAGATGACGACAGGTGACGAGCCGTCAGACTATCCAGCCAAAATCCAGCCACCGTACGCGCACGCGGGCGGCCTAAAACCGGACCGCCCACGGCTGACCTGGGGATTTGCTATTTCGACAGAGCCACGGTATTGCGTGGCCTATACATTGAAGCGGAACTCCGCTACGTCGCCGTCGCGCATCACGTAGTCCTTGCCCTCCATGCGGGCCTTGCCCGCTGCGCGGGCTTCCGGGACCGAGCCCGTGGCGACCAGGTCGTCGAAGGAGATGACCTCCGCCTTGATGAAGCCCTTCTGGAAGTCCGTGTGGATCACGCCCGCCGCCTCCGGGGCCGTCGCGCCCTTCCTGATGGTCCAGGCGCGGGCCTCCTTCGGGCCGGCGGTCAGGTAGGTCTGCAGGCCCAGGGTGCGGAAGCCGACGCGGGCGAGGGTGACCAGGCCGGGTTCTTCCTGGCCTACGGACTGGAGGAGTTCGAGGGCGTCGGCCTCGTCGAGTTCGGCGAGTTCGGATTCGAGTTTGGCGTTGAGGAAGATGGCCTCGGCCGGGGCGACCAGGGCGCGCTGTTCGTCCTTGAAGGACTCGTCGGTCAGTTCGTCCTCGTCGACGTTGAAGACGTAGAGGAACGGCTTCGCCGTCAGCAGGTGCAGGTCGTGCAGGGGGGCGTGGCGTTCGGTGCCCTGGGCGATGCCGGCGGCGAAGAGGGTCTGGCCGGCTTCGAGGAGGGTCTGGGCCTCCTCGATGGCGGTGAGTTTGGGGGCGAGGTCCTTCTTGATGCGGGATTCCTTCTGCAGCCGCGGGAGTACCTTCTCGATGGTCTGCAGGTCGGCGAGGATCAGCTCGGTGTTGATGGTCTCGATGTCGTCCCGGGGCGAGACCTTGCCGTCGACGTGGACCACGTTCTCGTCCCGGAAGGCGCGGATGACCTGGCAGATCGCGTCGGACTCGCGGATGTTGGCCAGGAACTTGTTGCCCAGGCCCTCGCCCTCGCTCGCGCCGCGCACGATGCCGGCGATGTCGACGAAGTCGACCGTCGCCGGGAGGACGCGCTGGGAGTCGAAGATGCCGGCCAGGGTGGCGAGGCGGGGGTCGGGGACGCCGACGACGCCGACGTTGGGCTCGATGGTGGCGAACGGGTAGTTGGCCGCCAGCACCTCGTTCTTGGTCAGGGCGTTGAAGAGGGTGGACTTGCCGACGTTCGGCAGGCCGACGATTCCGATCGTGAGCGACACGTGAGCGACTTCCGGTACGGGGTACGGGGACGGGGTCGCGGCGCGGCGGACCCGGCTGTCGATTCTACGGGTGCCCGCGACGCGCCCGGAGCGTGTGCGGCCTGCGGGATCCCGGCACTCCGAATGAGCGCATTCTGTGCCCCTCCCGCCGTTTCCGCTGCCCGGGGGCCTACCGTGGAGCGATGCAGCATCACCGTACGAACACGGATCCCGACGGAGAGCGACGGCGGGCTCACGTCCCGCGACCGGCGCGCGAGCCCGCGGGCGGCGGCGCCGGGGCGGAGGAGAGCGCCGGGGTGTACCGGGCGGCGGCGCGGCGGCCCGTGCCGCCGGTGGTGCGTACCCTGCTGCGGCCCGCGGGGCCGCGGCTGACGGCGGCCGGCGGAGGGCTGCTGGCGGCGGCGGTGATGCTGGGTACGGGGACGTTCGTGCAGGTGGCGATGGGGACCGCGCCGGTGCTCTTCGGGGTGGTGTTCCTGGTGCTGTCGGTGTGCTGCGCGCTGTGGGTGCGGCCCGCGGACGTCGTCGCGGCGCCGATCGCGATGCCGATCGCCTTCGCCGCCGGGACCCTGGCCGTCGGCGAGGGCTCGGGCGGCGTCACCTCGCACGTGATGGCCGCCGGTACGTCCCTGGCCCTGGAGGCGCCGTGGCTCTACGCGGGCACGCTGCTGGCCGCCGCCGTCGCGCTGCTGCGGCACTTCGCGCTGCTCGCCGTACGGCGCAGCTCCGGCGGGGCCGGCGGCGCCGACGGATCCGGCGGGCCTCCCGAGCGGTCGTCCTCCGGGGCGCGGCGGGCGGCGCACTCCCGGCCGCGGCACCGGGTCCCGGACCAGCAGCCCGCCGCGGTCAGCCCGCCCCGCCGGCGCCCAGTGCGGCAGCCTCGGCGCGCAGGTCGCGGCGGAGCTCCTTCGGCAGGGAGAAGGTGACCCGCTCGTCCACCGGCTGCACCAGGTCGACGTCCGCGTAGCCGCGCTCCGCCAGCCACTCCAGCACGCCGTCGACCAGCACCTCCGGCACCGACGCCCCGGACGTCACGCCCACCGTCGCCACGCCGTCGAGCCACGTCTCGTCGATCTCCTCCGCCCCGTCGACCAGGTACGAGGCCGCGGCGCCGGCGTCGAGCGCGACCTCGACCAGCCGCTGCGAGTTCGACGAGTTCTGCGAGCCGACGACGAGCACGAGGTCGGACTCCGCGCCCACCTGCTTGACCGCGACCTGCCGGTTCTGCGTGGCGTAGCAGATGTCGTCGCTCGGCGGGTCGAGCAGGTTGGGGAAGCGGCTCTTGAGCCGGTCGACGGTCTCCATGGTCTCGTCCACCGACAGCGTGGTCTGCGACAGCCAGACGACCTTCTCGGGGTCGCGCACCTCGACCTGCTCGGCGCCCTCCGGGCCGTCGACGAGGTGGACGTGCTCCGGCGCCTGGCCCGAGGTGCCGACGACCTCCTCGTGGCCCTCGTGGCCGATGAGGAGGATGTCGAAGTCGTCCTTGGCGAACCGGACGGCCTCCTTGTGTACCTTCGTCACCAGCGGACAGGTCGCGTCGACCGCGGCGAGCCGGCCCTGCTTCGCCTCCTCGTGCACGACGGGGGCGACGCCGTGCGCGGAGAAGATCACGATGTTGCCGGGCGGCACCTCGGCGGTCTCCTCGACGAAGACGGCGCCCTTGCGCTCCAGCATCTTGACGACGTACTTGTTGTGCACGATCTCGTGGCGCACATACACGGGTGCGCCGTACTGCTCAAGCGCCTGCTCCACGGCGATCACCGCCCGGTCGACGCCGGCGCAGTAGCCCCGGGGAGCGGCGAGAAGGACGCGGCGGGCGGGCTGCGGGGTGCTTGAGGCAGTCATAGGGCCATGGTACGGAACGCCCCCTCCGGGGCATGAGGGCGCGGCCGCGAATGTGCCGCCCGCCGGAGCCGCCCGGGTGTCGTACCCCGCCGCTAGGCTCGGGGCCATGGCGGTGAACACGGCCGAGACCCCCATGCCCGTCGGGGTGGTCTCGCGGAAGATCGGCGGCTGGATCGACCGGCTCGGCGCGCTGTGGGTGGAGGGGCAGATCACCCAGCTGTCGCGGCGGCCGGGCGCCGGCGTGGTCTTCATGACGCTGCGCGACCCGGCGCAGGAGGTCTCCCTGACCGTGACGTGCTTCCGCGACGTCTTCGACAAGGTGGCCGATGTCATACAGGAAGGCGCCCGCGTCGTCGTCTTCGCCAAGCCCGTCTGGTACGCGCCGAGCGGTCAGCTCTCGCTGCGCGCCGCCGAGATCCGCCCCGTGGGCGTGGGCGAACTGCTCGTGCGGCTGGAGCGGTTGAAGAAGGCGCTGGCCGCGGAGGGGCTGTTCGCGCCGGAGCGCAAGAAGCCGCTGCCGTTCCTGCCGCGCCGTATCGGGCTGGTGACGGGGCGGGCGTCGGCGGCGGAGCGGGACGTGCTGGAGACGGCGCGGCACCGGTGGCCGGCGGTGCGGTTCGAGGTGCGGCCGGTGGCGGTGCAGGGGGTGCACGCGGTGCCGCAGATCGTCAAGGCCGTGCAGGAGCTGGACGGCCATCCGGAGGTGGACGTCATCATCGTCGCCCGCGGCGGCGGCAGCGTGGAGGACCTGCTGCCGTTCTCGGACGAGCAGCTGGTGCGGGCCGTCGCCGCGTGCGGTACGCCGGTGGTCTCCGCGATCGGCCACGAGCCGGACAACCCGCTGCTGGACCATGTCGCGGACCTCCGCTCCCGTACGCCCACGCACGCCGCCAAGGACGCCGTGCCGGACGTCGGCGAGGAGCACGCGCGGATAGAGCAGCTGCGGCTGCGCGCGCTGCGCGTGCTGACGGGCGTGCTGGACCGCGAGGAGCGCGGGCTCGCGGCGTGGATGAGCCGGCCGTCGATGGCCGAGCCGCACGGGATCGTCGACGAGCGCGCGGAGGTGGTGGACGCGCTGCTGGCGCGCAGCCGGCGCACCCTGGCGCACCGGCTGGACCGCGCCGACTCCGAGTTGGAGCACACCCGCGCCCGGGTCGTCGCCCTCTCCCCCGCCTCCACCCTGAAGCGCGGCTATGCGGTGCTGCAGCGGCGGGACGGCTCGGCGGTGCGGGCGGCGGACGAGGTGCGCGCGGGCGAGGAGCTGCGCGCCCGGGTCGCCGACGGGGAGTTCGGTGTCACGGTCGGGCCGGTGTCGTAGGCGGGTCCTAAGGTGGGGGCCATGGCGGAGACGAAGGACCGGGGGGCTCCCGGCTACGAGCAGGCGCGGGACGAGCTGATGGAGGTCGTGCGCCGGCTGGAGTCCGGCGGTTCGACCCTGGAGGAGTCCCTGGCGCTGTGGGAGCGCGGGGAGGAGCTGGCGCGGATCTGCCGGCAGTGGCTGGACGGCGCGCGCGAGCGGCTCGACGCGGCGCTGGCGGAGTCGGGGGACGAGGAAGCGGAGGGGGAGGAAGAGGAAGACAAGGGGGAGGGTGGCGACGTGGCGGGCGAGGAGGAGGCGGCCGGGCCGGGGGGCGCGGGCCGTACGGGCTGACGCCCGCTCACTTCCGCATCGGCAGGGAGCGGCGTCCGCTCACTTCTCCTTCAGCGCCTTGACCATCAGCTCCATCTGCTCCAGGCTGCCCGTGCCGGTCACCACGGTCGTCACGCCGTCGCCCTCGTGCACCAGCGCGTCGTACGTCCTGCCCTCGTACCGCGCCCACTCCTCGCCGGCCACCTGCCGGCTCTCGCCCGTCGCCCGCGCGCCGCGCGTGACCTTGCGGACGAAGCCGGCGGACTTCTCGCTGCCCTGCTCCAGCGCCACGTACTCGTCGTCGGGCGTGACGAAGCCCAGGTGCCACGTCGTGCCGTGGTCGCCGGTGCCGCGGTACGTCACGGAGTTGGCCCGCCACTCGTCGGGCAGCCCCACCGGTGCCACGACCGGGAACGGCGCGGCGCGGCGGGCCTGACCCAGCTCCTGGGTGTAGGAGACGGCCGCCATCTGGTTGCCGTCGTCCCCGCGCGGGATGGCGCCGAAGTAGACGACCAGCGCCACGCCGCAGGTGATCGTCAGTGCGCCCACGAGGTTGCGCACCGTCCGCAAGCTGTTCCTGTCTGCCACCCCTCTATGGTCCCTCATCCCGGAGCGGCCCCTTCCCCGGGGGCGGGCACCCGCCGGGACGGAGCGGCACGACCCGCTCATCCGAGGGGTGGTGTGCTCAAAATGGCGATAAACCGATAGGCTCGTGCCACCCCCTATCGAGCCCCCTATACCCCTACTCCCCGCTCCCGCGCCCCGCCCGCCCCCGAAGTCCGTCGACCGAGCGGAAAGGTCCTCCCCGGATGCCGCAGTCCCACGAGACTCCCCACCACCTCCCCGAGCAGCTGGAGGTGGCCCCCGAGGCCCCCGACCGCAACCTCGCCCTGGAACTCGTCCGGGTCACCGAGGCCGGCGCCATGGCCTCCGGCCGCTGGGTCGGCCGCGGCGACAAGAACGGCGCCGACGGCGCCGCCGTACGCGCCATGCGCACCCTGGTCAGCACGGTCTCGATGAACGGCGTCGTCGTGATCGGCGAGGGTGAGAAGGACCACGCCCCGATGCTCTTCAACGGCGAGCGCGTCGGCGACGGCACCGGCCCCGAGTGCGACGTGGCCGTCGACCCGGTCGACGGCACCACGCTCACCGCCAAGGGCATGGGCAACGCCGTCTCCGTGCTCGCCGTCGCCGAGCGGGGCGGCATGTTCGACCCGGCCGCGGTCTTCTACATGGACAAGCTCGCCACGGGCCCCGAGGCCGCCGAGTACGTCGACATCAACGCGCCCGTCGCCGCCAACATCCGCCGCGTGGCCAAGGCCAAGGGCGGCACCGCGCAGGACGTCACGGTCTGCGTGCTGGACCGGCCGCGCCACGAGGGGCTGGTGCAGGAGATCCGCGAGGCCGGGGCGCGGATCAAGTTCATCTCCGACGGCGACGTCGCCGGCGCCATCATGACCGCCCGCGACGGCACCGGCGTCGACCTGCTGCTCGGCATCGGCGGCACCCCGGAGGCGGTCATCGCGGCGTGCGCGATGAAGTGCCTGGGGGGCACGTTCCAGGGCCGGCTGTGGCCGCGGGACGACGAGGAGCGCGGGCGGGCACTCGACGCCGGCCACGACCTGGACCGTACGCTGCTCATCGACGACCTGGTCAGCGGCGAGAACGTGTTCTTCGTCGCCACCGGCATCACGGACGGGGAACTGCTGCGCGGCGTGCGCTATCGCGCCGACCGGGCCTACACGCAGTCGCTGGTGATGCGGTCGAAGAGCGGCACGATCCGGCAGATCGAGTCGGAGCACCGGCTGTCGAAGCTGCGCGCGTACAGCTCGATCGACTTCGACCGGCCCCAGTAACCGGAGTAACCGGGTAACCGGAGTAACCGGCCCGGCGGGCTGTACGGACGTACGGGCGCAGGGGCGTACGAGCCCGCCGGACGCGGCCGGCAGAACCGTTTGCCCAGACCTCGCGGACCGCCTCAGCCCGCCTGGGCTATCCCCCGCGGCGCGGTCAGCTTCTCCGCGGTGTCCCGCCGGCGGCGCCGGGCCTGCACGACCCGCCGCTCCGCCGCCGTGAGCCCGCCCCAGACGCCGTACGGCTCGGGCAGCAGCAGCGCGTGCTCGCGGCACTCGACCATCACCGGGCAGCGCGCGCAGACCCGCTTCGCGGCGGCCTCGCGCGACAGCCGGTCGGCCGTCGGTTCCTTCGACGGTGCAAAGAACAGCGCGGCCTCGTCCCGCCTGCACACCGCCTCCGTGTGCCAGGGATCCCCCTCTTCCCGCCGGCCGGAGCGCTGGATCGGCACCCGGGCTTCCTGCAGGGACTGCTGGTGGGACTGCAGCACGGTCCACTCCTGACGACGGCGTTGGCGGATCAGGGACAAAGCCGTCTCGCTGGGCGTACGACCGTTCGCACCTGCAGCCGTACGGAGGAGACGATGCACGTGCTCTACCCGCTGTGCGCGCGCTTATGCGCCGAGTCGCCACCCGGGATGGAGGGGCTCCTTCCGTGTCTCCGGGGGGCAGTTGGGGCGGCCCGGCGGGCTCAGTGGCCCAGCCCGTGCTTGCGCATCCGGTCCGTCAGGTTCTTCAGGAACTTGCCCTTCTTGCCCTTGGCGTCCACCCCGCCGAAGAGGGCGAAGCCCGTCACGACCACCACCGGCGCACGCGGGTCGTCCGCCTCCTGCGCCTGCACGTCGAAGCCGCCGAAGATGGCGGTGCCGGAGCCGCGCAGGGACACGTTCTCCGGGACCTTGATGTCGACGCCGCCGAAGATGGCGGTCGCGTTGATCACGATCTCCTGCTGGTGGAAGACCGCCTCGGTCAGATCGATGTCCACGCCCCCGAAGAGCGCGAACGCCGACGTCCTGCGGCCCACGCTCCAGCGGCCCTTGCGCCCGGAGCCGCTGAAGATCGCGACGAGGGTCTGCGGCTGCGGCGGCGGGTACGACTGCGGGGGCGGAGCCGCCGCCGCGCCGGCCTCGCGCCGGCCCACGGGCAGGTCGCGTACCAGCGGCTCCAGTTCGCCCACGGTCTTCGCCTGGTACACGCCGTCGATCCGTTCGGCGTGCTCCTCGGGGTCCAGCCGCCCCTCGGCCAGCGCCTCGCGGAGGATGTCGGCCACCCGGTCGCGGTCCGCGTCGGAGGCGCGCAGCTCTCCTTCCGCGACCGGCTTCTTCGACAGCGAGGGCTGGGCGGCGGGCACGGGGGCGTTGTCGCGCGAGGTCTCGTCCACGGCACCAGCGTAACCAAACGCGATACATCGTGACTAGAGTCCGTCCGGGCCGGGAGGGGCACCTCGCGCCGCCGCCCCCGCACCGCCGTCCTAACCTGGAGGGCGCACCGCCGCCGCCGACCGACACGCAGAGGAACGCGATGACCGCCACCGCCCGCCCCGCCAGCCCCGCGTTCCAGTACACGGACCTCCTCCCCCTCGGCGCGGACACCACGACGTACCGCCTGCTGACCACGGAGGGCGTACGCACGGTCGAGGCCGGCGGGCGGACGTTCCTCGAAGTCCGGCCCGAGGTGCTGCGGCTGCTCGCCGCCGAGGCGATGCACGACATCTCGCACTACCTGCGCCCCGCGCACCTCGCCCAGCTGCGCGCCATCTGCGACGACCCCGAGGCGTCGGCCAACGACAAGTTCGTCGCGCTCGACCTGCTGAAGAACGCCAACATCTCGGCGGCCGGCGTGCTGCCCATGTGCCAGGACACCGGCACCGCGATCGTCATGGGCAAGCGCGGCCAGCACGTGCTGACCGAGGGGCGGGACGAGGAGGCGCTGTCGCGCGGGGTGTACGACGCGTACACGAAGCTCAACCTCCGCTACTCCCAGATGGCCCCGCTGACCATGTGGGACGAGAAGAACACCGGCAACAACCTGCCCGCGCAAGTGGAGCTGTACGCGGCCGACGGGGACGCGTACAGGTTCCTCTTCATGGCCAAGGGCGGCGGCAGTGCCAACAAGTCGTTCCTCTACCAGGAGACGAAGGCCGTCCTCAACGAGGCGTCGATGCTCCGCTTCCTGACGGAGAAGATCCGCTCGCTCGGCACGGCCGCCTGCCCGCCGTACCACCTCGCGATCGTCGTCGGCGGCACCTCCGCCGAGTACGCGCTGAAGACCGCGAAGTACGCCTCCGCGCACTATCTCGACTCGCTGCCCACCGAGGGCTCCCCCGCCGGCCACGGCTTCCGCGACACCGAGCTGGAGGCCAGGGTCTTCGAGCTGACGCAGACCCTCGGCATCGGCGCGCAGTTCGGCGGCAAGTACTTCTGCCACGACGTGCGCGTCGTCCGGCTGCCGCGGCACGGCGCGTCCTGCCCGGTGGCCCTCGCGGTCTCCTGCTCCGCCGACCGGCAGGCGCTGGCGAAGATCACGGCGGAGGGCGTCTTCCTGGAGCAGCTGGAGCACGACCCGGCGCGCTTCCTGCCCGACACCACCGCCGCGGAGCTGACCTCGGGCACGGCGGGCACGGCGGGCACGGCGGCCTCCGCGGCCTCCGCGGCCCCCGTGGACGACGTCGTACGGATCGACCTCGCCCGGCCGATGGCCGAGGTGCGGGCGGAGCTGACGAAGTACCCGGTCAAGACGCGGCTGTCGCTCAGCGGCCCGCTCGTCGTGGCGCGCGACATCGCGCACGCGAAGATCAAGGAGCGGCTGGACGCCGGCGAGGAGATGCCGCAGTACCTGAAGGACCACCCGGTGTACTACGCCGGCCCGGCCAAGACCCCCGAGGGCTACGCCTCCGGATCCTTCGGCCCGACGACGGCGGGGCGGATGGACGCGTACGTGGAGCAGTTCCAGGCGGCGGGCGGCTCGATGGTGATGCTGGCCAAGGGCAACCGCTCGCGGCAGGTCACCGACGCCTGCGCCGCGCACGGCGGCTTCTACCTGGGGTCGATCGGCGGGCCGGCGGCGCGGCTGGCGCAGGACTGCATCAGGAAGGTCGAGGTCCTGGAGTACGAGGAGCTGGGCATGGAGGCGGTCTGGCGGATCGAGGTGGAGGACTTCCCGGCGTTCATCGTCGTGGACGACAAGGGGAACGACTTCTTCACCGACCCCGGACCGGAGAAGCCGTTCGTGACCAGCATCCCGGTGCGGGGCGCGGCGCAGCCGTAGCGGGGCGCGCCGGGCGCGTACGTACGGCGAGGGCGCCCGGGTCGTGCCGGGCGCCCCTCGCGGGCGTACGCGCCTGCCGGTACGCCGGCGCCACGGACCGCGCGCCTATCCGCGCCGGCGTGCCGCCGCCCGCCGCCGGAGCGCGAACACCGCGGCCCCGCCGCCGAGCAGCAGCGCGCCGGCGCCCAGCCCGTAGCCCAGGCCCCTCTCGGAGTCTTCTGCGGCCCGCTGCCCGCCGTCGCTGTTGCGGCCGTCGTCGCCGGTGCGCGCCGGCTCGTCGGTGAGCTTGTCGATGTCCGGCGCGCACACCACCGGGACGTTCGCGCCCTTCTTGTACGCGCACGCCGTCGCCACCAGGTTGCCCTGCGTCGAGGCCGTCTCCGCCATCCGCGTCCGCGCGGTGAACTCGGAGTGCTTGTGCCCCTTCAGGTTCGCGGTCCAGACCACCTCGCGCCCGCGGAGCCTGCCGCCCTCGCCCGGCTCGACCAGCTCCAGGCCGTCCGGCAGCATGTGCCGGACCTCGATGCCCCTGATCGGCCTGTCCTGCAGGCTGGCGACCCGGATGGTGTACGTGGCCTCCTGGCCGGGGCCGGAGGTCTTGCGCGCGTTGTCGATGGCGATCTTCATCGCGGGGCCGGACACCCCCTGCACGTCCTTCCCCTTGTCGTCGTCCAGCGGACGGGGCGCGGCGCCCGCCGGCTGCGCGGCGGCGGCGAGCAGGGCGCAGGCGAGCGCGGCGGCGCGTACCCCGCCGGGGATGCCGTTGCCGCGGAGGCCGCGCGCGCCGCGGAAGCCGTGCGGGCTGCGGGGACTGCGGGGGCGAAGGCTGGTCGTCACGTCACTCCTCGGGCCGAACCTGTCCGATGTCTCCCGGTTTCTTCCGGTCCTGCTTGATTCCACCGCGCCGCCGCGCACGCCCGCCGCAGCCGCCGCGGCAAGTCCGCGGCGTCCCCCGCCGAATCCACCGTTCGGCGCACGGGCGGTGTCGGTAGGCGGTCGTATCCTCGGCAGCATGAGCCAGCCCGACGCCCAGTCCCCCGCCGAACGCCCCGGATCCGACGGCTTCCGCACCGAGCACGACTCCATGGGCGAGGTCCGCGTCCCCGCCCGCGCCAAGTGGCGCGCCCAGACGCAGCGCGCCGTGGAGAACTTCCCGGTCTCCGGGCTGCGCCTGGAGTCCGCCCACATCGCCGCGCTGGCCCGGATCAAGGCCGCCGCGGCGAAGGTCAACGCCGAGCTGGGCGTGCTGGACGGGGACGTCGCCGCGGCCGTGCAGGCGGCGGCGGAGGAGGTCGCGGCGGGCCGCTGGGACGCGGAGTTCCCGGTCGACGTCTTCCAGACCGGCTCCGGCACGTCGTCGAACATGAACATGAACGAGGTGCTGGCGACCCTCGCGCAGGAGAAGCTGGGCCCCGGCGGGCCGGTGGTCCACCCCAACGACCACGTCAACGCCAGCCAGTCGTCGAACGACACGTTCCCGTCCTCCATCCACATCGCCGCCACCGGCGCGGTCGTGCACGACCTGATCCCCGCGCTGACGCATCTGCAGGCCGCGCTCACGGGCAAGGCGGAGGAGTTCGCGGAGGTGGTGAAGTCCGGGCGTACGCACCTGATGGACGCCACGCCCGTCACCCTCGGCCAGGAGTTCGCGGGCTACGCCGCCCAGGTCGGCGCCGGCGTCGAGCGGCTGCGCTCCGCGCTGCCGCGGCTGGCGGAGCTGCCCCTGGGCGGCACCGCGGTCGGTACGGGCATCAACACCCCGCCCGGCTTCGCCGCCGCCGTCATCGCCGAGGTGGCGCGGACCACCGGGCTGCCGCTGACCGAGGCCCGCGACCACTTCGAGGCGCAGGGCGCCCGGGACGGCCTGGTGGAGACCTCGGGCCAGCTGCGCACGATCGCCGTCGGGCTCACCAAGATCTGCAACGACCTGCGCTGGATGGGCTCCGGGCCACGCACCGGGCTCGCCGAGATCGCCCTGCCCGACCTGCAGCCCGGCTCGTCGATCATGCCGGGCAAGGTGAACCCGGTGGTGCCCGAGGCGGTGCTGATGGTCTGCGCCCAGGTCGTGGGGAACGACGTGACGGTCACCACCGCCGGCGCCTCGGGCAACTTCGAGCTGAACGTGATGCTGCCCGTCCTCGCCCGCAACGTGCTGGAGTCCGTACGGCTCCTCGCCAGCGCCGCCCGCCTGCTCGCCGACCGCACGGTCGACGGCATCACGGCGCACGCCGCCCGCGCCCGGGAGTACGCGGAGTCGTCGCCGTCCGTCGTCACGCCGCTCAACCGCTACCTCGGCTACGAGGAGGCGGCCCGGGTGGCGAAGAAGTCGCTGGCGGAGCGCAAGACGATCCGCGAGGTGGTGCTGGAGGGCGGCTACGTGGAGCGCGGGCTGCTCACGGAGGAGCAGTTGGACCGTGCGCTGGACGTCCTGCGGATGACCCGGCCGTGACGGGGGGCCGCTGGATACCATCGGCGGATGCACGGGGCAGACGCGACGACTGACGGCGGTGGGAACAGCGGGAACGGCGGTGCCGGGACGGCCGGCCGGGACGGCGCGGAGGCCCGGTGGGCCCCGGGGGACCACATCCTCTGGCGCTACCGCGCGGGCCGCCCCGACGCCCCGGACGCGGCCGGCGACGGCACCCTGGGCCGTACCGTGGCCGTCTGCCGCCCGGTCACCGTCGTCCGCGACGACACCGAGACGCTCGCCGTCTGGGTGGCGCCGGACACCGAGTGCGTACGCCCCGTGCTCGCCGACGGCACCGAGCTGCACCGGGAACCGCTGGTCACCCGCTACACCAAGCCGCACCGGCCGCACCGCACCCGCTGGTTCGGCGCCGGCGTGCTGAAGCTGGCCCGGCCCGGCGAGCCGTGGTCCGTCTGGCTCTTCTGGGAGAACGACTGGAATTTCAAGTGCTTCTACGTCAACCTCGAAGCACCGCGGGTGCGGTGGTCCGGGGGCGTGGACTCCGAAGACCACTACCTGGACCTCGTCGTGCACGCGGACCGCTCCTGGGAGTGGCGCGACGAGGACGAGTTCGCCGCGGCCCAGCGGGCGGGCCTGATGTCCGCGCCCCGGGCCGCGGCCGTACGGGAGGCCGGCCGACGGGCGGTCGACGCCGTCCAGGCGTGGGGGCCGCCGTTCTCCGGGGGCTGGGAGCGCTGGCGGCCGGACCCGAAGTGGACAGTTCCGCTTCTTCCGGCGGATTGGGACCGCACACCGGCTCGCTTGTCTTCATGAGCCTCTTGCTGCGCCCCGGTAGGTCAAACGTAGGATCGACGTCCACAGCACCGCAGTGCCCACAACTCAACCCGCCCTGTGGAGACTTGGGCGGAACGGCCGGATGGACGGTACCGACACGTGACGGAGCGCGACAGGCGGCGGGCAGCCGCCGAGCGGACGGAGTCC
The DNA here is from genome assembly GCF_039531005.1 of Streptomyces synnematoformans. Taxonomy (NCBI): domain Bacteria; kingdom Bacillati; phylum Actinomycetota; class Actinomycetes; order Kitasatosporales; family Streptomycetaceae; genus Streptomyces; species Streptomyces synnematoformans. Next base: position 158 of record NZ_BAAAPF010000110.1, on the reverse strand, counting down.
GGCAACACCCTTGCCGCCTCCGGCACGGAGGAGGCGGTGTCGCCCACCGCAGCACCCGCGAGCCCGGGCGACGGCATCCCCGACCCACGTGACGCGCTGCCCGGCGCACGGCCGGCCCCGCCGGCCCCGCCGCCCGCGCCGACCGCCCCGGGCGGCGG
>NZ_BAAAPF010000109.1:0-20661 GCF_039531005.1 Streptomyces synnematoformans | reverse complement strand
CGGGCGACGCCGACGAGGCGGCGCGCCTCGCGCCCGGGGTACGGGCCGTGGAGCTGGCCCGCTTCCCCGAGCCGCTGGCCCCGGCGACCGCCGCCCGCCGCTCGGGGCTCCCGCCGCTGACGCCGGCGGACGCGGCGGGCGCGGTCGAGTAGCTGGGACACGCGTACGACCTGGTGCTCGTGGAGGGCGCGGGCGGGCTGCTGGTGCGGCTGGACGACGCGGGCGGCACGCTGGCGGAGGTGGCGCGGCTGGTGGCGGCCCCGGTGCTGGTGGTGGCCGCGGCGGGGCTCGGCACGCTGAACGCCACCGAGCTGACCGCGGAGGCGCTGCGCTGCCGCGGTCTGGCGTGCCCGGGCGTGGTGGTGGGCAGCTGGCCGGCGGCACCGGACCTGGCGGCGCGGTGCAACCTGGCGGACCTGCCGGCCACGGCGCGGGTGCCGCTGCTGGGCGCCGTGCCGGAGGGCGCCGGCGGGTACGGGCCCGAGCGGTTCGGCGCGGCGGCGCCCGGGTGGCTGGCGCCGGCGCTCGGCGGGCACTGGGAAGCGGACGACTTTCGCCTCCGGCAGGCCCCGGACCGCCCCGCGGGAGGACAATCGAAGTGACCCCCGTTCGTCAGGAGGCCGGTATGCCGTCACCACCGCGTGCCGCGAAGGACGCCGTGCACCACCCGTACTTCGCCCGCTTCTACGCCCGCCTCAGCGTCACCGCCGACGAGCGCGCCGGGGTCGGCGAGCTGCGCACGGAGCTGCTGGCCGGCCTCTCCGGCCGGGTCATCGAGATCGGCGCGGGCAACGGGCTGAACTTCGCCCACTACCCGGCCGCGGTCGCCGAGGTGGTCGCGATCGAGCCGGAGCGCCACCTGCGGCAGCTCGGCGCGGCGGCGGCGCTGCGCGCGGACGTGCCGGTGGACGTGGTGCCGGGCACGGCGGAGGCGCTGCCGGTCAAGAGCGAGTCGTTCGACGCCGCCGTCGCCTCGCTGGTGCTGTGCTCGGTGGCGGACGTGCCGCGGGCGCTTGAGGAGCTGCACCGGGTGCTGCGGCCCGGCGGAGAGCTGCGGTTCCTGGAGCACGGGCGGGCCGACGGGCGGGTGCTGCGGGCGGTGCAGCGGGCGGCGGACCGCACGGTGTGGCCGCGGCTGTTCGGCGGCTGCCACTCCGGCCGCGACCTGCTCGGCGAACTGGCCGCGGCGGGCTTCACCCTCGGCGCGCACCGGCGGCTGCGGGTGCCGGAGAAGGGGCCGCCCACCCCGACCTCGTACCACGTGCTGGGCACTGCCCGCCGGAGCTGACCCGGCTGCGCCGGGCACGGGAGGAGGCGGTCCTCCCGCGGGAGTAGCGGGTTGTCCACAGGTGCCACCCGGGAGGGATGCGCGGGGTACGGCGGCCGCCTAGTCTCGCTGGCAGGCGGCGCGGGTCCGATCGATCGTGCCCGCCGCTCAGCACGAGCCCGCCCGACTCACAGTCCGATGGGGGAACCGCATTGTCCACACCGGCGGCACTCGACAGACGCGACGCGGGACCGCCGGCCGGGGTCGCGGCCCGCGCCGGCGGGCTGACGAAGACCTACGGCAGCGGCGAGACCGCGGTCGTCGCGCTGGACGCGGTGGACGTGGAGATCCACCGCGCCCGCTTCACGGCCGTCATGGGCCCCTCCGGCTCCGGCAAGTCGACGCTGATGCACTGCCTCGCCGGGCTCGACACGGTGACCTCCGGACGCGTCTGGCTGGGCGACACGGAGATCACCGGTCTGGGCGATCGGGAGCTGACGCGGCTGCGCCGCGACCGGATCGGCTTCATGTTCCAGTCGTTCAACCTGCTGCCCACCCTGAACGCCCTGGAGAACATCACGCTGCCCATGGACATCGCGGGCCGCAAGCCCGACCCCGCCTGGCTGGACCGGGTGGTCGACACCCTCGGCCTGCGCGACCGGCTCGACCACCGGCCCTCGCAGCTCTCCGGCGGCCAGCAGCAGCGGGTGGCGTGCGCACGGGCGCTGGCCTCCCGGCCCGAGCTGATCTTCGCCGACGAGCCCACGGGCAACCTCGACTCGCGCTCCGGGCTGGAGGTGCTCGACTTCCTGCGGGAGGCGGTGGACCAGCTGGAGCAGACGGTGGTGATGGTCACCCACGACCCGGCCGCCGCCGCCCACTCCGACCTCGTGCTCTTCCTGGCCGACGGCCGGATCGTGGACGAGATGCCCCGGCCGACGGCCGAGGCGGTGCTGGAGCGCATGAAGCGCTTCGACGGCGTCAGGAAGAGCTGAAGCGGCGTGCTCAAGGCGACTCTGCGCAGCTTCTTCGCGCACAAGGGACGGCTGCTGCTGTCGGCGCTGGCCGTGCTCCTGTCGGTGGCGTTCGTCTCCGGCAGCCTCATCTTCTCCGACACCGTGAGCCGCACCTTCGACCGGCTCTTCGCCTCCACGGCCTCCGACGTCGCGGTCTCGCCGAAGGAGGCGTTCGAGCAGAACCGCGGATTCGGCTCCGGGCTGGTGCCGACGCTGCCCGCCTCGGTCAGCGAGGACGTGGCGAAGGTGCCGGGGGTGCAGGCCGTCCACCTCGACGTCGAGGTGGAGAACCTCACCATCACCGACGCGGAGAACGAACCGATCGGGCGCACCACCGGCCCGCCCACGATCGCCTCCAACTGGTACGTGAGCGACCGCAGCCCGGTGGTGCTGTCGGAGGGCCGCGAGCCGGCCGGCGCCGGCGAGGCGCTGCTGGACAAGGACACCGCCGACCGCAAGGACGTCGAGATCGGCGACACCCTCAACATCCTCGCGCAACCGGGCACGTTCGAGGTCGAGGTCGTCGGCATCGCGAAGTTCACCACCACCAACCCGGGCGCGGCGGTGGTCTACCTGGAGACGGCGGCGGCGCAGCGGCAGCTGCTGGAGAACCCGGATGCGGCGGAGCCGGCCCCCGGGGGCGCGGAGCCCGAGTCCGCAGAGCTGGCCACGTCGGTGTCGGTGGACGCCGCGCCCGGGGTGTCGGACGCCGAGCTGAAGCAGCGCGTCAAGCGGGCGCTCGACGGGGAGTACACCGTGCAGACCGCCGACGAGCAGGCGAAGTCGGCGGCGGAGGAGCTGGGCACGTTCCTCGACATCATCAAGTACGTGATGCTCGGCTTCGCCGGGATCGCCGTGCTGGTCGGCATCTTCCTGATCGTCAACACGTTCTCGATGCTCATCGCCCAGCGCACCCGGGAGCTGGGGCTGATGCGCGCGCTGGGCGCGGACCGGCGGCAGGTCCGCCGCTCGGTGCTCACCGAGGCGCTGCTGCTCGGCCTGGCCGGCTCCACGCTCGGCCTGCTCAGCGGCATCGGCCTGGCCGTCGGGCTCATCGAGACGATGGGCCTGCTGGGCATGAACCTGGACGCGGCCGAAATGGTGGTGAGCTGGGTCACACCGCTCGTCGCGTACGCGGTGGGCGTGGGCGTGACGTTCGTCGCGGCGTATCTGCCGGCCCGGCGCGCGGCGCGAGTCTCCCCCATGGCGGCGCTCGCCGACCTGGAGATCGCGGAGGTCGGCCGCCCGATGCGGGTGCGCGCGGTGCTCGGCTCCGTCCTCGGGGTCGTCGGTGCGGTGTCGTTCGTCTTCTGCGCCACGGCGGAGCGGACCCGGGACTCCGCCGTGTACCTGGTGGGCGGCGTGGTGCTGACGATGCTCGCCGTGGTGGCGGCCGGGCCGCTGCTGGTGCGGCCGGTGATCCGGGTGCTGGGGGGCTGGTTCCCGCGGATCTTCGGCTCCGTCGGCGCCCTCAGCCAGCGCAACGCGCTGCGCAACCCGCGGCGCACCGGCGCGACGGCCGTGGCGCTGATGGTGGGGCTGGCCCTCGTCGGCGGCATGTCGGTGGCCGCCGCGTCGATGACGAAGTCCTTCGACGAGGAGATCGACCGGACGCTGGGCGCCGACTTCATCGTGCAGAGCGACAACTTCGGCCCGTTCCCCCGCGAGGTCACCGAGCGGGTGGAGGACGCGGACGGCGTGGGCCTGGTCGTCCGCCAGCGGTTCGCCCCGCTGGAGGTGAGCCTGCCCGACGGAGAGAAGGAGAGCACCAGCGCCGGGGCCTTCGACAAGGGGCTGGACCAGGTCAGCCGACTGGAGTACGCGGCCGGGAGCACGGCCGCCGCGCTCGCGCCCGGGCACGTCGGCCTGGAGCGCCAGTTCGCCCGCGACCACGGCATACGCATGGGCAGCACGCTCCCCGTGAAGTTCCCCAACGGCAAGCGGACGGAGCTGACCGTCGGCGCGCTCACCAATCAGGAGACCAGCGGCGGGTTCGGCCCCCCGGGAGGCTTCCTCCTGGGGCTGGAGACCCTGGAGGAGCACCTGCCCGGCGGCCAGGAGGTGGCCCTGTTCGTCAACGCCGGGGGCGGCACCGACGTCGACCGGCTGCGCACGTCGCTGGAGCGCGGGCTGGAGGGCTTCCCGCAGGTGAAGGTGCGCGACCAGGCCGACTTCAAGGAGCTGATACGGGACCAGATCGTTGTGCTGCTCTACCTGGTCTTCGCGCTGCTGGGGCTGGCGATCATCATCGCGGTGCTGGGCGTGGTGAACACGCTGGCGCTGTCGGTGGTGGAGCGGACCCGGGAGATAGGCATGCTGCGGGCCATCGGGCTGTCCAGACGCCAGACCCGGCGGATGATCCGGCTGGAGTCCGTCGTGATCGCCGTGTTCGGTGCGCTGCTCGGCCTGGTGCTGGGTCTGGCCTGGGGCGCGGGTGTGCACGAGGTGCTGGCGCTGGAGGGCATGCGCGCCTTCGCGATCGACTGGACGGTGCAGCTCGCCGTGGTGATCGGGTCCGTGCTGGTGGGCCTGCTGGCGGCCCTGCTGCCGGCGCTGCGGGCGTCACGGCTGAACGTGCTGGCGGCCATTGCGCACGAGTGACCGTGCCGGCCCCGGGCGCGCCCGGGGCCGGCGGAATCGGGTCGACGCGGGCGGCGGGCCGGTGATGGGATGCCGGGCATGGACAGTCTCCACATCCGGGCCGCGGAGCCCGGGGACGTGCCGGCGGTGCTGGCGTTCTGGAAAGAGGCGGCGGAAGGCACGTCCGTCAGCGACGACGAGGCCGGCGTCACGGGGCTGCTGGCGCGCGACCCCGGCGCGCTGCTGCTGGCCGAGCGCGACGGCGAGCTGGCGGGCACCGTCATCGCCGGGTTCGACGGCTGGCGCTGCCACCTGTACCGGCTCGCCGTGCACCCCGGGCACCGGCGCCGCGGCATCGGCACCGCGCTGCTGGCGGCGGCGGAGCGGCGGTTCGCCGCCCTCGGCGGCCGGCGGGCGGACGCGATGGTGCTGGACCGCAACGAGCGGGCGCACCACGCCTGGCAGGCGGGCGGCTACGGGCGCCAGGAGCAGTGGAGCCGCTGGGTCAAGCCGCTCGCGGCCGGCTGACCGCCGACCCGCGGTCGCCGCGCGACCGCCGCGCCGCTGCGTGATCATGGGACGGAGGTGACCCGATGACCGAGGTGCTGCTGCTGGCCCTGGCCCTGGCGCTCTGCCTGGCCTGCGGCCTGTTCGTGGCGGCCGAGTTCTCGCTGACGACCGTGGAGCGCGCCGAGCTGGAGCGGGCCGTGGACCGCGGCGAGCGCGGCGCGGCGGGGACGCTGCAGGCCGTACGGAGCCTGACGTTCCAGCTCTCCGGCGCGCAGCTCGGCATCACCGTCACCAACCTGGTCGTCGGCATGCTCGCCGAGCCGTCCATCGCCGCCTTGCTCCGCGGCCCGCTGGAAGCGGCGGCCGTCCCCGGCTCGGCCGTCTCCGGCGTCGCCCTCGTGCTGGGCACGGCGCTGTCGACCGTCGTCCTGATGGTCGTCGGCGAGCTGGTGCCGAAGAACTGGGCCATCTCCCGGCCGCTGGCCGTGGCCAGGCGCGTCTCGGCCTTTCAGCGCACGTTCAGCGCCGTCTTCCGCCCGTTCATCCGCCATCTGAACAACACCGCCAACCGGGTGCTGCGGCTGATGGGCCTGGAGCCGGCCGAGGAGCTGGCCTCCGCGCGCAGCCCGCAGGAACTGGCCGCGCTCGCCCGGCACTCGGCGAAGAAGGGCTCGCTGGAGGCCGACACCGCCGAGCTGTTCGTCCGCACCCTGGGGCTCGCGGACCTCACCGCGGAGAACGTCATGACGCCGCGGATGCAGGTCGTCGCGCTGGACGAGGACGCCACCGCCGGGGACGTCGTCGACACCTCCCGTACCACCGGCCTGTCCCGCTTCCCCGTCTTCCGCGGCAACCTGGACGGCGTCCTCGGCTACGTGCACGTCAAGGACGTCCTCGGCATCCCCGCCGACCGCCGCGTCCGCCACCCGCTGACCCGGCTGCTGCGGGACCCGGTGCTGGTGCCCGAGACGCTGCCCGTCGACCAGCTGATGGACCGGCTCACGGACAAACGCTCCATGGCGGTCGTGATCGACGAGTACGGCGGCACCGCCGGCGTGGTCACCATGGAGGACGTCGTGGAGGAGGTCATCGGCCAGGTGCGGGACGAGCACGACCCGCTGGAGACGCCCGGCCTGCTGCGCAGCGGCGCGGACCCGGACGGGCGGATGCTCTTCGACGCCGACGGCGGCGTGCGCCCCGACCAGCTGGCGGAGATCGGCCTGCGGGTGCCCGAGGGCCCGTACGAGACCCTGGCCGGGCTGGTCGCCACCGAGCTGGGCCGGATTCCCGTCGACGGGGACACGCTGGACGTCGGCGGCTGGCGCCTGGACGTGGTGGACGCGACCGGGCGCCGCGCGGCGCGCGTCCTGCTGCACGCCCCGCCGCCGGGCGCCGACCCCGGCGGCGGTGACGACACCGGCGACGGCGGCGGCCGGGGCGGGGCGGCGGCGCGGGGGACTGAGCCCGCATGACCGCGGTGCAGCTGCTCGTCGGCCTGCTGACGCTGGTGCTCAACGCCTTCTTCGTGGGCGCGGAGTTCGCGCTCATCTCGGTGCGGCGCAGCCAGATCGAGCCGTACGCCCAGGGTGGCGACCGCCGGGCGCGCCGCGTGCTGTGGGGCCTGGAGCACGTCTCCACGCTGATGGCGTCGGCCCAGCTCGGCATCACGCTGTGCACGCTGGTCCTCGGCGTCGTCGCCGAGCCGGCCATCGCGCACCTGCTGGAACCGCTGTTCGACGCCGTCGGAGTGCCGCACGGGCTGGTGCACCCGATCTCGTTCGCGATCGCGCTGGCCGTCGCCACGTACCTGCACATGCTGCTCGGCGAGATGGTGCCGAAGAACGTGGCGCTGGCCGACCCGGTGCGCTCCGCGCTGCTCCTCGGCCCCCCGCTCGTCGCGCTCACCCGGGCGCTGCGCCCCGTCGTCTTCGCCGTCAACGCCTTCGCGAACGCGCTGCTCCGGCTGCTGCGCGTGCAGACCCGCGACGAGGTCGCCGCCTCGTTCTCCGGCGCCGACCTGTCCCGCATGGTGGCGGACTCCGCGGAGGCCGCGCTGCTCGACGACCGGTCCGCCGAGCGGCTGCACGACGCGCTGGAGCTGGGCCGCCGGCCGGTGGGCGACGTGGTGGTGCCCACCGGGCACGTGGTGACCGCGACCGTCGGCGTCACCCCGGCGGCGCTGGAGGCGCTGGCGGCCGCGTCCGGCTTCTCCCGCTTCCCGGTGGTCGACGACGGTGGCCGGATCCTCGGCTACCTGCACGTCAAGGACGCCCTCGGCGCCGCCGACCGGGACACGCCCTTCCCGCGCACCGCCATGCGCCGCATCGCCCGGGTGCGCGCGAGCGCGCCGCTGGACGACGTGCTGACCGCCATGCGCCGCAGCCGCACCCACCTGGCGGCGGTGACCGGCGCGCAGGACCGGGTCACGGGCCTGGTGACCATGGAGGACGTGCTCCGCGAGCTGGTCGGCCGGGAGTCGTGACGAGCGGCCCGGCCGCGGGCAGGGGCGCTCGCGGCGGCGGGTAGGATCGGCGGCGCCATGGACGTGAATGCCCCATACACCAGTTTCGTCGCGGTCGGCGACTCCTTCACCGAGGGCATGTCCGACCTGCTGCCCGACGGCACCTACCGCGGCTGGGCGGACCTGCTCGCGGCCCGCTTCACGGCGGCCCGGCCCGGCTTCCGGTACGCGAACCTGGCCGTCCGCGGCAAGCTCATCCGGCAGATCCTCGACGAGCAGGTCGACCGCGCCGCCGCCATGGACGCCGACGTCGTCACCTTCGTCGGCGGCCTCAACGACGCGATCCGGCCGCGCTGCGACATGGGCCGGGTGTGCGGGGTACTCGAAGAGGCGGTGGAGCGGCTGGCGCCGAACTGCCGGCAGCTGGTGCTGATGCGCAGCCCGGGGCGCAACGGCCCGGTGCTGGAGCGGGTCAGGCCGCGGATGGAGCAGCTGTTCGCGCACGTCGACGACCTCGCCGCGCGGCACGGCGCGCTGGTCGTGGACCTGTACGGCGCCGAGGTGCTCAGCGACGTGCGGCTCTGGGACGACGACCGGCTGCACCTGACGCCCGAGGGGCACCGCCGGGTCAGCGAGGCCGTGTGGCAGACGCTCGGGGGCACCACGGAGTACGACTGGACGGGCCCGCTGCCGCGGCCGCCGGCGCCGCCGCCGTGGTTCACCCGCCGGAAGACTGACCTCCGCTTCGCCCGCACGCACCTGCTGCCGTGGGTGCACCGCCGGCTCACCGGCCGCTCCTCCGGCGACGGGCGCGCGCCGAAGCGGCCGGAGCTGCTGCCGTACGACGCCTGACGCACGCCCCGGCGCGGGGGCGCCGTCACCCGGCCCGTACGCCGCCCGCCCGGCCGGCCCGTAGAATCTCCCCACGTGAACAAGGCGCGCATCCCCAACGTCCTGGCCGCCCGCTACGCCTCCGCGGAGCTGGCCGCCCTCTGGTCCCCCGAGCACAAGGTCGTCCTGGAGCGGCGGCTGTGGCTCGCCGTGCTGCGCGCCCAGCGGGACCTGGGCGTCGAGGTGCCCGACGGCGCGGTCGAGGACTACGAGCGCGTGCTGGAGGACGTGGACCTCGCCTCCGTCGCCGAGCGCGAGAAGGTCACGCGGCACGATGTGAAGGCCCGTATCGAGGAGTTCAACGCGCTCGCCGGGCACGAGCAGATCCACAAGGGGATGACCTCCCGGGACCTGACCGAGAACGTGGAGCAGCTGCAGGTGCGGCAGTCCCTGGAGCTGGTGCGCGACCGCACGGTCGCGGTGCTGGCGCGGCTGGGCCGGCTGGCCGGCGAGCACGCCGGGCTGGTGCTGGCCGGCCGCTCGCACAACGTCGCCGCGCAGGCCACCACGCTGGGCAAGCGGTTCGCCACCGCCGCGGACGAGCTGCTGACCGCGTACGGCCGCGTCGAGGACCTGCTCGCGCGCTACCCGCTGCGCGGCATCAAGGGCCCGGTCGGCACCGCGCAGGACATGCTCGACCTGCTCGGCGGCGGCCGGGAGGGCGCCGCGAGGCTGGCGGAGCTGGAGCGCCGGGTGGCCGGCCACCTGGGCTTCGCCCGCGCCCTCACCTCCGTCGGCCAGGTCTACCCGCGCTCGCTGGACTACGACGTGGTGGCGGCGCTGGTGCAGGTCGCCGCCGCGCCTTCGTCGCTGGCGAAGACGATCCGGCTGATGGCCGGGCACGAGCTGGTCACCGAGGGGTTCCAGGCGGGCCAGGTCGGCTCGTCCGCGATGCCGCACAAGATGAACACCCGCTCCTGCGAGCGCGTGAACGGCCTGACGGTCGTCCTGCGCGGGTACGCCTCGATGACCGCCGAGCTGGCGGGCGACACCTGGAACGAGGGCGACGTGTCCTGCTCGGTGGTGCGCCGCGTGGCGCTGCCGGACGCGTTCTTCGCGCTCGACGGCCTGCTGGAGACGTTCCTGACGGTGCTGGACGAGTTCGGCGCCTTCCCGGCGGTCATCGCCCGCGAGCTGGACCGCTACCTGCCGTTCCTGGCCACCACGAAGGTGCTGATGGCGGCGGTACGGGCCGGGGTCGGCCGGGAGGAGGCGCACGAGGCCGTCAAGGAGCACGCGGTCGCCGCGGCGCTGGCGATGCGCGAGCGCGGCGCCGAGCGCAACGAACTCCTCGACCGGCTCGCCGCCGACGACCGCATCCCGCTGGACCGGGGCCGGCTGGAGGGGCTGCTGGCCGACCGGCTGTCGTTCACCGGCGCGGCGGAGGACCAGGTGGCGGCGGTGGCGGCGCGGGTCGAGGAGGTCGTCAAGCGGCATCCGGAGGCGGCGGGGTACGCGCCCGGGGCGATCCTGTGACGCCCGCCCCGGGCACGTGGCGGCACGGCGGCCCGGCCCGCGGCACCCGGTCGCTCAGGCGTCCCGCCGCCGCAGCGTCCACCAGCCGGCCAGCACCGCCGCGCCGGCCCAGAGCGCGGTGACGCCCAGTCCGGCCAGTGGCGGGACGTCGGTGGGCGGGTCGGCGAAGAGCACCTGCTGCCCGGCGCGGTCCGGCAGGTAGTCGGCGACGCCCGCCGACGATCCGACGCCGAGCACCATGGACACGACCAGCACGAACGGGATCAGGATGCCCAGGACGGCGACGCCGCTGCGCAGCACGGCGGCGAGCCCGGCGGCGAGCAGCGCCATGAGCGTGAGGTAGCCGGCGCCGCCCACGACGCCGAGGAGCGCGCCGTCGTCGCCGAGCCCCAGCGCCCGGTCGCCGAGCGCGGCGCCGCCGGCCAGGAACGACAGAAGGGTCGTCGGCAGCCCGACGGCGAGCGTGAGCCCGGCGACGTGGGCGAGCTTGGCGGCGTAGAGGAGTCCGCGCCGCGGCACGGCGGCCAGCGTGGCGCGGATCAGCCCGCTCTGGTACTCGGACGACACCGCGAGCGTGCCGAAGACGATCGCGGCGATCTGGCCGGGGCCGACTCCCGTGAGGACGGAGAACAGCGGGTCGAAGTCGCCGTCGAGGTTCTCGGCGCCGCCCTGGGCAGTGCTGGCGAGGATCCCGAAGCCGGCGGTGACCAGGAACACGCAGGCCAGCGACCAGACGGTGCCGCGCAGCGTGGTGATCTTGATCCACTCGGCGCGGAGTACGGCGGTGGCGGTCATCGTCTCAGGCCTCCTCGGTCCCGCTGGTGAACTCCGCCGCGGAGGCGGTCAGCCGGAGGTACGCCTCCTCCAGGTCGGCCCTGCCCCCGACGAACTCCGCCAGCGGGGAGTCGGCGAGCAGCCGGCCGCGGCCGAGCACCACGAGGTGGTCGGCGAACGCGGCGGTCTCGGCCATCAGATGGCTGGAGACGAGCACGGTGCGGCCCTCGCCGGCCAGCCGGCGCAGCAGCCCGCGAATCCACACGATGCCCTCGGGGTCGAGCCCGTTCGACGGTTCGTCCAGCAGCAGCACCGGCGGGTCGCCGAGCAGCGCGGCGGCGATGCCGAGGCGCTGGCGCATGCCGAGCGAGTACGTCCGTACCCGCCGGCCCGCGGCGGACTCGATCCCGGCCAGCCGCAGCACCTCGGTGACGCGGGCGTCCGGCAGCCCGTTGCTCGCGGCCAGGGCGCGCAGGTGGGCGCGACCGGTGCGGGAGCCGTGGGCGGCCTGCGCGTCGAGCAGGGCGCCGACGTGCCGGAGCGGCTCGGTCAGCTCCGGGTACGGCCGGCCGCCGACGGTGGCGGTGCCGGAGGTGGCCCGGTCCAGGCCGAGGACGAGGCGCATGGTGGTGGACTTGCCGGCGCCGTTGGGGCCGAGGAAGCCGGTGACGCGGCCCGGCCGGATGGTGAAGGTCAGGGCGTCGACCGCCCGGACGTCCCCGTAGACCTTGGTCAGGTCGCGGACCTCGATCGCTGTTGCTGCTGTCATGCGGACAACGCTGCCGGTCGGGGCGGTGCCGGGCCTCCCCCGCGCGCGGGTTCGCCCTCCCCCGCGCGGGGGAGCCGCCCGCCGGAGGGCGCTGGCACGATGGACGGCGTGCCACACGCTTCCCGGGGCGGCCCCCCGGTCCTGACGTCCCTGCCCCGCGGGCTGCGGCCGGTGCTGCAGGCGGCGACGTACACGCGGTGGCTGCACCTGTTGATCGCCGCGGCGTTGGCCATGCTGGGTGCGTTCGTCCTGGGGCCGGACGACCTGCCGCCCGTGCTCGGCTACGGCTTCCTCGTCCTCGCCCCGGTGCCGCTGCTCGCCGTGGCCGCCATCGTCCCGGCCACCCGGGTGCTGGAGACAATGCAGGCCCGGCTGCTGCTGTTCCCGGGGCCGCACGCCCGGGACGGGCAGCGGGAACCGGGGCTCGCGGACACGCCGGCCGGCTCGTGGGTCGACCGCGGCCGGGTCTTCGTCTGGCTGGTGCTGCGGATGTGGCTGGGGTTCCTGGCCGCCATGCTCGTCTTTCAGGGGATCTTCCTCACCGTGGCGCTGGCCTCCGCGTCCCAGTGGCGGCAGTTCGACTCGGAGGTCATGCCGCTCCCGGGCGAGTGGCACGGGTGGTACCCGCTGCTCGTCCCGGTCGCGGTGGCGGCCGTACTGACGGTCGTCCGGGCCTCCGGCTCGCTGATCGCGGCGCTGGCGCCCCGGCTGCTCGGCCCGTCGGCCGCCGAGCGGCTGGCCGCGCTGGAGGAGCGCACCGAACGGCTGCTGGAGCACAACCGGCTCGCCCGCGAGCTGCACGACACGATCGGGCACGCGCTGACCGTCGCCGTGGTGCAGGCGGGGGCCGCCCGGGCGGCGGGGTCGCCGGAGTTCACCGAGCGGGCGCTGGCCGCGATCGAGGACACCGGCCGGGAGGCGCTGGAGGACCTGGAGCGGGTGCTGCGGCTGCTGCGGCAGGACGCCGCGCCGCCGTCCCGGCGACCGGGGCTGGCCGAGGCGGAGCGGCTGGTGGCCTCCGCGCGCGGCGCCGGCGCGGCGATCAGCGCGGAGATCGAGGGGCCGCTGGAGAGGGTGCCGGGGCCGGTGTCGCGGGAGGGCTACCGCATCGTGCAGGAGTGCCTGACGAACGTGCTGCGGCACGCGGGTCCGGTGCCGGTCACGGTCCGCATCGCGGCCTCGGCCTCCGGGCTGGAGCTGCAGGTGCGCAACAAACTGCCCGCGCAGGCGGCGGCGCGGCGCACGAGCGCCGAGGCGGTGGCGCCGGACTCCGGGCCCGGCGGCAGCGGGCTGCGCGGCATCCGCCAGCGCGCCGCGCAGCTCGGCGGCGAGGCCCTCGCGGGGCCGTGCGACGGCGAGTGGAGAGTGCGGGTCACGCTGCCGATACAGTGACGGCGTGCCCGTCTCCGTCCTCCTCGTCGACGACGACGCCCTGGTCCGCGCCGGCCTCCGGGCGATTCTGGCGGCGCAGCCGGACATCGAGGTCGTCGGCGAGGCGGCCGACGGCGCCGCGGTGATCCCGCTGGTGCGGCGGCTGGCGCCGGACGTCGTCGCGATGGACGTACGGATGCCGCTGATGGACGGCATCGAAGCCACCCGCGCGGTACTCCGCGCCTTCGCCCCGCCGCCGAAGATCCTCGTCGTGACCACCTTCGAGGAGGACCGGTACGTGTACGGGGCGCTGCGGGCCGGCGCCGACGGCTTCCTGCTCAAGCGCGCCCGGCCGGCCGAGATCGTGCACGCGGTGCGGCTGGTCGCCGAGGGCGAGTCGCTGCTGTTCCCGGCCGCGCTGCGGTCGCTGGCCGCCGGGCACGCCAACGAGGAGGCACGGGCCGCGCTGGCGGCGGCGCGGCTGACCGACCGGGAGGGCGAGGTGCTGCGGCTGATCGCCCGCGGGCTGACGAACGCGGAGATCGCCGCGGAGCTGGTGCTCGGCACCGAGACCGTCAAGTCGCACGTCAGCGCGCTGCTGTCGAAGCTGGGGGCCCGGGACCGGACCCAGGCGGTGATCACCGCGTACGAGTCGGGGTTCGTCGCTCCCGGCGGGGCCGGATAGCGGATACGATCCGCTATCCGGAGGAACGGCCAGGGAGGCTGACGTTGGCGCAGCTCACCGGCGGGGACCCGTCCCTGCTGCGGCGGATCAACTCCGCCGTCGTCCTGCGCGCACTGCGCGACGCGGGTGCGGCGACGCTGACCGAGCTGGTGCACACCACCGGGCTGTCCCGGCCCACCCTGGACGGCGTGCTGGAGGGCCTGGCCGGCAGCGGGCTGGTGGTGGAGGCCGCGGCCGAGGAGGGCACGGCGCGGCGCCAGGGGCGGCCCGCACGCAAGTTCCGCTTCCACGCCGAGTCGGGCCACCTGCTGGGTATCGAGATCGGTCCGCACCGGGTCTCCGTCCTGCTCGCCGACCTCGACGGCCGGCTGCGCGGCTCGGCGTCCCGCACAGTGGACGAGGCCGCGGAGGCCGACGACCGGTTGGCGGCCGTCCGGACCGTGGTGCAGGAGGTGCTGCGCCGGACCGGCGTCGCGCGCAGCACGCTGCGCGCGGTGGGCGTCGGCAGCCCCGGCGTCGTGGAGGCGGACGGCACGGTGCGGCTGAGCACGGCGCTGCCCGGCTGGACGGGCCTGAACCTGGCGGAGCGGCTGAGCCGTTCGTTCCGCTGTCCGGTGCTGGTGGAGAACGACGCGAACACCGCCGCCGTCGCCGAGCACTGGAAGGGCGCCGCCCGGCACTCGCAGGACGTGGTCTTCGTCCGCGCCGGCCTGAGCCCGGGCGCCGGGTCGCTGATCGGCGGGCGGCTGCACCGCGGCTTCGGCGGCGCGGCGGGGGAGATCGGCGCGCTGCACCTGCTGGGCCGGGAGGCGACGCCCGAGAAGCTGCTGAGCGTCACCGGCGAGCCGCTGCATCCGCTGGACGAGCCGGCGGTGGCCGAGGTCTTCTCGCTGGCGCAGGGCGGCGACCGGCGGGCGCGCCGGGCCGTGGACCGGTTCATGCAGCGGCTGGTGCACGACGTCGCCGCGCTGGTGCTGGCGCTGGACCCGGAGCTGGTGGTGATCGGCGGCTGGGCGGCGGGCGTGGACGACGTGCTGGAGCCGCTCCACACCGAGCTGGCCCGCTACTGCCTGCGGCCGCCGGAGGTCGTGCTGTCGCTGCTGGGCGAGGCGGCCGTGGCCACGGGGGCGCTGCGGCTGGCGCTGGACCACCTCGACGAGGAGCTGTTCGCCGTGGAGAGCACGATCACGGCGCGGCGGTGAGCGGCCGGGGTGCGCGAGGGGCGGATCCGCGGGCGGGGCGCGGTGGACGCGCCCCGGCCCGGCCGGCTCAGCTCGCCAGCACCGCCGTGTCCGCGTCGAGGGTGAGCCGGCAGGTGTCGGCGCGGTACGTCGAGACCGCGACGGCGGCGGTCCGCCCTCCGGAGACGTAGCGGGTGGTGACCACCAGCACCGGGGCGCCCGGCAGCCGGTCCAGCTCGCGGGCGTCCTCCGCACGCGCCGAGCCCAGCTCGACGGTGCGGTCCTGGCCCTCCAGCGGCAGCCGGTACAGCTCGTGCAGCACGGCGCGGGCGCGGACGGCGCCGGTGGCGGCGTCGCCACGGCTGAAGCCGGGCGCGGAGACGCCGGGCACGTAGATCAGCTCGGCGGCGACCGGCTGCCCGTTGCGGCTGCGGGAGCGGTGCACCCGGTGCACCGGCTCCGCGGCGTCGGTGCCGAGCATGCGCGCGACGGCCGCGGGCGGCGCGGCCACGACCGCGTCGACGGCCTCCCAGCCGTCGTCGTCCTCGCCCGGCCACATCTGCCGCGGGGAGCCCACCGGGACACCCACGCGCGGCGGCGCGACCGTCGTCCCGACGCCGCGCCTGCGCTGCAGCCGCCCCTCCAGCTCCAGCTGGTCGAGCGCCTGCCGGAGGGTCGCGCGGGCGACGCCGAACCGGGCCGCCAGCTCACGCTCGTTGGGCAGGATCTCCCCCACCGAGAACTCCGACTCCAGCGCCTCGCTGATCACACCCTTGAGATGCCAGTACTTCAGCTCGGTCACGGTGTCCGGCTGCGTGGTCCCCACCTGATCCTCGCAATCCCCGTCGGCCTGGCCGCCTTTTTGCGCGGTTGTTTATGAAAGGTTGTTGCAGTATCTCTCGCTGACAGTAGGACGCCACCCGGACTTGGTCAAGACCAATGCCCCTGCGGTACGGTCCCGTCCGGCGGGCGAACAACGGCGGAAAGGCAGCAATGGACCAGGTCACGGTGGTCACGGGGGGCAGCCGCGGTATCGGCGCGGCGATCGTGCGGCGGCTGGCCCGGGCCGGTCACGCCGTCGCGCTCGCGTACGAGCGGGCGGAGGCCGCCGCGGAGGGGGTGGCGGCCGAGGCGCGGGCCGAGGGGGCGGCGTGCGTGGCGGTACGGGCCGACGTCAGCGACGCCGGACAGGTCGACGCCCTGTTCGACACCGCCCGTGAGCGCCTCGGCCCGGTCACCGCGCTGGTGAACAACGCCGGGGTGACGGGTCCGCTCGGCCGGTTCGACGAGACGTCCCTCGACGTGATGCGCCGGGTGCTGGACGTGAACGTGATGGGCACGTTCATCTGCACCCGGCGCGCGGTGCGCGAGATGTCCACGCGGCACGGGGGCGGCGGCGGCGCGATCGTCACGATCTCCTCCGGCGCCGCCACGCTCGGCAGCCCCGGCGAGTACGTGCACTACGCGGCGAGCAAGGCGGCCGTCGACGCCATGACCATCGGTCTGGCCAAGGAGGTGGGGCCCGAGGGCGTCCGGGTGAACTCCGTCCAGCCCGGCATGACCGTCACCGACATGCACGCGGCGATGGGCGACCCCGAGCGGCCGTGGCGCACCCCGGAGCGGGTGCCGATGCGCCGGCCCGGGGAGCCCGAGGAGATCGCGGGCGCGGTGGCGTGGCTGCTGTCCGAGGAGGCGTCGTACACCACCGGAGCGGTGCTGCGGGTCTCCGGCGGGCTCTGACCGCCGCGCGGTCCGCGGCGTCCGGGACGTCCGCGGAAGCGGCTGCCGCGGGGGCTGCCGCTACGGGGTCACGGCGCCGAGCTTCTCCGGGTTGCGCATGACGTAGACCCGGGCGATTCTGCCCGCCCGGACCTCCAGCCCCATCACGGAGTCCGGCTCGCCCTTCGACAGCAGCACCAGCCCGGGCCGGCCGTTGATCTCCCGGAGCACGAAGCGCGGCTCCACCAGGTCGCCGAGGTCGCGCGTGCCGCCGAGGAGGAACCGGGCCGTCTTGTCCGCGCCCGTGATGACGCGCCGCGGCGCCTTCGCCTTGCCGCCGGCGTCCGAGACCACGTCGACGTCCGGCGCGAGCACCGCCATCAGCCCCTCCAGGTCGCCGCCGGCGGCGGCTTCGAGGAACCGCTCGGTGATGGTGCGCTGCGCGGCGACGTCCACGTCGTAGCGCGGCTTGCGCTCGGTGACGTGCCGCCGGGCGCGGCCGGCGAGCTGGCGCACGGCCTCCTCGGAGCGGTCGAGGGTCGCGCCGATCTCCGCGTACGGGAAGCCGAAGGCCTCCCGGAGCACGAAGACGGCCCGCTCCAGCGGCGACAGCGACTCCATCACCACGAGCATGGCCAGCGTCACCGACTCGGCGAGCAGCGCCCGTTCCGAGCCGTCCGACAGCTCGTCGCCGCGGACGTCGGTGGCCACCGGCTCCGGCAGCCAGGACCCGACGTACGCCTCCCGCCGCGCCTGCGCCTGGCGCAGCCGGTCGAGGGACAGCCTGGTGGCGATGCGCACGAGATAGCCGCGCGCGTCGCGGACCTGTTCGCGGTCCGCGGTCGACCAGCGCAGCCAGGTGTCCTGCACGACGTCCTCGGCGTCGGCGAACGCGCCGAGCATGCGGTAGGCCACACCCATGAGGACGGAGCGGTGCTCCTCGAAGACGTCAAGGTCGGTGCTGTATGCCACCTCCTCATACCACCTGACGGGACGCCTCCCTGTCCAGTCGGACCCGCCTCATACCACAGGCCCGCCGGGGCGGGGGAACGGCGGCCCCGCGCGTCGCACTTCCCGCGCCGCGGGGGCAGTTGTTCACTTGTCGTTCGTGTCACGGGCAACACACGCCGGTAGGTCTGACGGCGCACGACGATCCGCACGTCGACGGGAGACCAGGTGAACACGGGAGACAGAGCGAACGGCGGCCCCGCGCGCCGGTCGGTGCTGCGCGGCGGCCTCGCCGCGCCCGCCGCGCTGGCGGCGCTGACGCTGGCCGGCGGCGCCCCGGCGCAGGCGCTCGCGGGCCGGCCCGAGGCCGCGTGGGGCGTACAGGTGGGCGACGTGACGGCGGCGGGCGGCACCGTGTGGGTACGCGCCGACCGGCCGGCGCGGATGGTCGTGGAGACCTCCGCCACGGAGTCGTTCCGCAGGGTGCACCGCCGCCGCGGCCCGCTGCTCGGCCCGCGTACCGACTACACGGGCACCGTGCGGCTGCACGGGCTGCCGCACGGGGAGCAGGTGCACTACCGGGTGGTGCTGGAGGACGCCGACGACCCGCGCCGCTGCGGCGAGCCGGTCCGGGGAACGTTCCGCACGGCCCCGGGCCGCCGCCACGACGTGCGCTTCGTCTGGTCCGGCGACGTCGCCGGGCAGGGCTGGGGCATCAACCCCGACCGCGGCGGCTACCGCGTGTACTCCGAGATGCGGCGGCTCGATCCGGACTTCTTCCTGCACAGCGGCGACACCGTGTACGCCGACGGCCCGCTGGCCGCCGAAGTGCCGCTGCCCGACGGCACGGTGTGGCGCAATCTCGTCACCGAGGAGAAGTCGAAGGTCGCCGAGACGCTCGCCGAGTACCGCGGCAACTTCCGCTACAACCTGCTCGACGGGAACCTCCGCCGCTTCAACGCGCAGGTGCCGATCGTCGCGCAGTGGGACGACCACGAGGTGGTCAACAACTGGTACCCGGGCGAGATCCTCACCGACGAGCGCTACACCGAGCGGCGCGCCGACGTGCTCGCGGCCCGCGCCCGGCGCGCGTTCGCCGAGTACTTCCCGGTGCCGGTGCTGCGCCCGGACGGCGCCGGCCGACTGTACCGCAGGATCCCGTACGGTCCGCTGCTCGACGTCTTCGTACTGGACATGCGCACGTACCGCAACGCCAACTCCGACGGGCTCGCCCCGGACGACGTCCACGGCATCCTCGGGCGCGAGCAGCTGGCCTGGCTGAAGCGGGAGTTGCAGCGCTCGCGCGCGGAGTGGAAGGTCATCGCCTCCGACATGCCGCTGGGCCTGGTCGTGCCGGACGGCACGACGGCGTTCGAGGCGGTCGCGCAGGGCGACCCGGGTGCGCCGCTGGGGCGGGAGCTGCAGGTCGCCGAACTGCTGCGGCACATCAAGCACCGGCGGATCACGGGCACGGTGTGGCTGACCGCGGACGTGCACCACACCTCCGCGCAGCACTACGACCCGGCGCGGGCGGCGTTCACGGACTTCGCCCCGTTCTGGGAGTTCGTCACCGGGCCGCTGCACGCGGGCGCGTTCCCGGGCAGCGCGCTGGACGGCACGTTCGGGCCGGACCGGGTGTTCCTGAAGGCGCCGGAGACGGGCAACGTGGCGCCGAGCCAGGGCTTCCAGTTCTACGGCGAGGTGCACATCGACGGCGGCAGCCGTGAGCTGACGGTGCGGCTGCGCGAGGAGGGCGGCGCGGTGCTGTTCACGAAGGTGCTGCGGCCGGGGCTCGTCGGGCAGTAACCCGCGCCCCGGGTCGGCGTACCGCGCGGCGACGGAGGCGGTGCTGACGTTCCGGATTCACCGCGCGGTGGGGGTCACCGTCGACGCGGACGGGCCGCGCGCCGCGCCCGGGGTACGGCTCGTCGTCGGCCCGGGCCGGCGCCCGCTGCGCGTCCTCGCGCCGTGCCGCGTGGTGTGGGCGGAGCAGGGCGAGCGGCGCGGCGGCTTCGGGTACGGCACGCTGGCGGGGCACCCGGAGACGGGTGAGGAGGCGTTCGTCGTGGAACAGGCGGACGACGGCGCCGTGTGGCTGACCGTCACCGCCTACAGCCGCCCCGCCGCCCGCTGGGTGGCAACCGCGGGGCCGCTTCTGGGCGTCTTCCAGCGTGTGTACGCACGACGCTGCGGCCGGGTGCTGCGCCGACTGACGGCCGTCGGCTGAAAACTAACCCCATAGGTCCGATTCACCCTTTACCATCCGGTCACAGCTCATTCTTGATCACGCAACACCCGTCCGGAAAGCTGGAGTTCATGGCCGATCACACCGCACCGCAGGAGGAGGGCCCGCGGCGCGCGCCCGGCGCGCCGGGTCCTCCCCCACAGCACGCTGCGCGTGCGTGGGCGGTACCCCCACCGATCGCCGCCGTGGCCCTGGCGGGCACCCGGCCCCATCCGGTCCCGGCCAGCCGCGCCACCGCGCGCCCGCCGCGCCGCCGCGACGCGACGGCGCCGCGGGGCGGCAGCCCCCTCACGGTCCGCGAGGCGGGTCCGGCCGACCTTGAGGCCGCGCTGGCGATGCACCGGCGCTGCTCCCGGCGGACGCTGGCCATGCGCTACCAGGGCCCGCCCGGCGAGGCCGACGGCTATCTGCGGCACCTGCTCAGCCCGCACTTCGGCCGGACGCTGGCGGTGCAGACGGCCGGCGGCCGGCTGGTGGCACTCGGCCACCTGCTGTGGGACGACGACGAGGCGGAGGCGGCGCTGCTGGTGGAGGACGCCTGGCAGCGCCGCGGCCTCGGCACGGACCTGCTGCGGCGGCTGCTGGCGACGGCGGCGGGCATGGGCTACCGCAGCGTGTACGTCGTGACCCGGTCGCTGGACGCCGCCATGGCGGCCACCGTGCGCACGGCGGGGGTGCCGCTGGACTACCGGGTGGAGGGCGCCACGCTCGTCGTCACCGCCCACCTGGACGAGCGGGCCACCGCCGCCGCGGGCCCCGCCGGGCCGC
>NZ_BAAAPF010000108.1:0-20872 GCF_039531005.1 Streptomyces synnematoformans | reverse complement strand
GCCCCCGAACCCGGGACCGCCCCCGGAGCCGCCCGGCCCACCGCCGGGTCCGGGCCCCCCGGAACCACCGCCGGGACCGCCACCCGGCCCGCCGGAACCGCCGGGTCCGGGCGCGGCCGCCGGGCCGCCGCCCGGGCCGACGGTCGGGTCCACGATGGCCTCGACCTTCCACTGCACGTCGAACCGCTCCGCCAGCGCCTCGCGCAGCACCTCGTCGCTGCCGCCGTTGACGAAGCTGTCCCGCGCGCCGACGTTGGCGAAGCCGAGCTGGAGGGTCCCGCCGTCGAACCCGGTGACTTGCGCGTTCTGGCTCAGCAGAATCCAGGTGAAGCGCCGCCGGTGCTTGACGGCCTCAAGGATGTCGGGCCACATCTGCCGTACGGAAGCGGCCCCCGCAACGCCGCCTCCCTGCTGCGCGGGCACCCCCCCGGCGGACGCCGCGGCAACACCCCCGCCGCCGGACTCCGCCGCCGGTGCAGCCGGTGCAGACGCCGCGGGTGCGGGCGCTGCCGGCGCAGACCCCTGCCCCCCGCCGCCCCCGGACCGCGGAGCACCGCCCACGGGGGCGCCCCCGCTCCCGGGCCAGGCCCCGGGCCGACGCCCCTGCCCCCCGGCCGCCGCGTCCCCGCCCGCAGCGGCGACAGCACCACCGCCGGAACCCGAGTCGTCCCGGCCGTCCGTCCGACCAACGCCCCCACCCCCGGAAGGACCGCCGCCGAAAGGACCGCCGCCGGCAGCCCCATCCCCGGAAGACGGGGCAGGCCCGCCCCCGGAACCCCCGGACCCACCGGAACCGGCAGCGGCAGCGGCAGCGGCAGCGGCACCCTCCCCACCGGGGGTGACCGGCCCACCGCGCTCCGCAATACCCGCCCGCGCGGCCTCCGCACCACCACCACCGCCACCGCCACCGCCCGGCGGCCGGTGGGCCTCCGGCCCCGGTACGTACCCCATGGCGGGCGGGCCCGTCGCGGCGTTGCGCTCCAGGCGGTCCAGCCGGGCCATCACCGAGCGCTCGTCCCCGTACGCGCCGGGGAGCAGCACGCGCGCGCAGATCAGCTCCAGCTGCAGCCGCGGCGCGGTGGCGCCGCGCATCTCGGTGAGTCCCTCGTTCACGAGGTCGGCCGCGCGGCTCAGCTCGGCCGCGCCGAAGGTGTCGGCCTGGCGCCGCATCCGCTCCAGCACGTCCGCCGGGACGTCGATCAGCCCCTTGTCGCCGGCGTCCGGGACCGCGGCCAGGATCACGAGGTCCCGCAGCCGCTCCAGCAGGTCCGTGACGAACCGCCGCGGATCGTGCCCGCCCTCGATGACCTGCTCCACGACCGCGAACGCCCCCGAGCCGTCCCCCGCCGCGAAGGCGTCGACGACGGAGTCGAGCAGAGCCCCGTCCGTGTATCCGAGGAGGGCGGTGGCCATGTCGTACGTCACACCTTGCGCCCCGGCACCGGCGAGGAGTTGGTCCATGACCGACATCGAGTCCCGCACGGAGCCCGCCCCGGCCCGTACGACCAGGGGCAGGACCGCGTCCTCGACCGGGATCGACTCGACGCGGCAGACGTCCGCGAGGTAGTCGCGCAGGGTGCCGGGCGGGACGAGGCGGAAGGGGTAGTGGTGCGTGCGGGACCGGATCGTCCCGATGACCTTCTCCGGCTCGGTCGTGGCGAAGATGAACTTCAGGTGCTCGGGCGGCTCCTCGACCACCTTCAGCAGGGCGTTGAACCCCGCGGAGGTGACCATGTGCGCCTCGTCGACGATGTAGATCTTGTAGCGACTGGCGGCCGGCCCGAAGAACGCCTTCTCCCGCAGCTCACGGGCATCGTCCACGCCGCCGTGCGACGCGGCGTCGATCTCGATGACGTCGATCGACCCTGGCCCGTTCCGCGCCAGGTCCCGGCACGACCGGCACTCCCCGCACGGCTCCGGCGTGGGCCCCTGCTCGCAGTTGAGACAGCGGGCGAGGATGCGCGCGCTCGTCGTCTTCCCGCAGCCGCGTGGCCCGCTGAACAGATACGCGTGGTTGACCCGCCCGTTCCGCAGCGCCTGCTGCAGCGGGCCGGTCACGTGGTCCTGCCCGATGACCTCGCCGAAGGTCTCGGGCCGGTAGCGGCGGTAGAGAGCGAGCTGCGACACGACTACGACGATATCGGTGACAGCCGACAACGGCGCCCACCCGCAGGAACCCCGCCCGGCGACCCGGCGCCCGCCCGGACAACGAGGCGCCCCCCACGCACCCGCCAGAGCCCGCCTACCCTTGCTGCCTTCCGGCCCTGGGGGAGTTCAGCGAGTTAGCGCCGCGTGAGGGGCGCCTCCACCATAACCGATGCCACCCCTCGCGAACGAGTTCGCTCCCACCCCGCCCCGTCTTGTAATGTGGCCCGCGGAGGATTCGCCTAGAGGCCTAGGGCGCACGCTTGGAAAGCGTGTTGGGTTCACACCCTCACGAGTTCGAATCTCGTATCCTCCGCACCCGCCTGAACAGGCGAAACGAAGAGCCGGACCGCTCATTGCGATCCGGCTCTTCGGCATGCCCTGGTTGCAGTTTCGGTTGCATTTATAGGCGACATTTAGGACACATCCTCAAGCAGGAAAGGCGCACGCTCAGGGCCTGCAGAGCGACCGACGCAGACCCAGAGGAGCTCTGCCCGCCCCGGGGCGATGTCGCGATTACAGCCCGATCATCCGGACCTTGCTGCCGCACAGCCGGGTCAGGTCATCGACATCCGACGTGAGGATGGCGACCGGGCCAGGCTGACGCAAAGCCGCTTCCGCGACGGTGGCGTCGATCGCGTACTTGTGTCCGTGCAGACCGGCGCCCTTGAGCAGTTGTGCCGCCGCCTTGGCCGCCGTCTCCGTGACCGGCTCCGCCTTGACCCGGGAGAGCGCCCATTGCAGTCGGGGCACCCTGGCGTGACTCACCTCCACGATGGTGTTGGCGCTGACGACAAGGTCCGCTCCCATGTCGTGGAACACCTGGAACATCGCCAGAACCTTCCGGTCCTGCGCCACCCAGGCCGACAGCCCCTCGCTGTCCAGGACGACGGTTTCGAGGTGCCCGCTCACGCGGCGCTCGCGCCACCGGCGGCCTGCGTCGTACCGAAGATCCGCGCCCGCGCCTCGGCCAGCTCTTCCTCGCTGAAGGCCCCGTGCTCGTCTGTGTGGCTACGCAGGTCGGCCCCCAGGAGCTGGTGCCGGATCTGCCTGGCGACCGCTTCGGCCACGTAGCCGGAGATGTTGTCCGTGATCTTCTTGAGCTCCGCCACCTGCTCGGTGGGGAGTGTCACCGTGATGCGTGTGGTGTCAGCCATACCAGCAAGCATACTGCGGTATGCGCGCTGAGTGCTGCCTCTCCCCGCAGTCGGTCCGGTCAGCGGCAATCGCGGCGACTGTCATGTCGAGCAGGGGATCAGCCGGGCAGTTGTACGACGCGCCAGTTCAGCGAGCCCAGGGGTATGCCTCGATCCATTGCCAGCCCTCGGGGGCACTCCAGCGCGGCTGGGCCCCAGGTGCTCATGGCCTGACCGTAGCGCTGCACCGCACGGTTGAGGACCGGTGTGTTCAGCAGCGGCGTATCCGTCGTAGCGCCATCGCCAGCAGTCAAGCCGGGGCCCGCGGTTGCCAGCGTGTGACGTTGCCTGGTGGGGTTCGGTAGTGAGCGGCCCTGGGAGGGTCCGGCAAGCGACAGGGCGGAAGAGAGTGGCACGAGTCGTCGTACGAGAGCCGAGTACGGGCGCGAGGGGCGCACCGCCGCTGGCCCGGCAGGAAACGTCCGCCTTCGCGGGGGAGTTGCTCGGCGCCGGCTGGGCGGCGGTGTTCCTGCCCGGTGAGCCCGCCCGCCGTGGGCGGTTGCTGCTGTGGAAGCCGACCGGTGCAGCAGCCGGAGACAGGGTGGCGCCCACCGGCCTTGAGACCGAGACGGTGGAGCTGGTCCTGCCGCACGGCCGCTCAGTCAGGCGGCGCAGGGTCGAGGGTTAGGCGCTGCCTGTCGCCGTCGCCGTCTCCGCCCTGGCCGATGCGGAGCCGACGCATCCCTCCGGCGCCGCCTGGCAGGCCGCCACTCGCTTCGCGCTGCGGCTGCTCGCCGACGGCCGCCTCCACCCGGCCCTTACCCCCGCCGGTTACGACACCTGGCAGGCGGGCCCTTTTGCCGCCGCCCAGCGCCAGACGCTGGACGCCCTGGCCGCCGCCTTCCCGCCACACGCCCACTGCCTGCCCGAGCCAGGCCCTGCGCAGTTGGGGGTCCCCCCTGTTCGAGCGCAGCCGAGAACTCGGGGGAGGATCGCCGAACCGG
Organism: Streptomyces synnematoformans; assembly: GCF_039531005.1. Taxonomy (NCBI): domain Bacteria; kingdom Bacillati; phylum Actinomycetota; class Actinomycetes; order Kitasatosporales; family Streptomycetaceae; genus Streptomyces; species Streptomyces synnematoformans. The sequence continues at coordinate 16,587 of NZ_BAAAPF010000108.1, read as the reverse complement.
CGGCGCTGGTACGCCAGTTCTGCGACGCGGTCGCCGATGATCTGGTCCGTACCCCGGCCGCGCCGCTCGCCATGGGAACGCTGCCGTACGCCTGGCGCGAGGCGCGTGCCGTGCCCACCTTGCGTGAATGGGCCGAGGAAACCCAGGCGGCGATCACCGCCGAGGTCAGTGTCTCCCTGCGCGTCGACGTACCCGAAGGACGCCGACGGCAGTTCCGGGCCGTCCTGCAACTGCACACCGCGGCGGACCCGGCGCTCGTCATCGAGGCCGCACGACTCTGAACGAGCCGACCGAAGTGGAGCGGCTGCTCGGCCCACGCGCCGAGACCGAGACCCTGCTTGCCCTGCGCCGCGGCGCCCGCGCCTGGCCTCCGCTGCAAAGGCTGCTCGACGATGCCGCTCCCGATCAGCTCCGGTTGACCGACGACGAAGCCTTCGATCTCCTCGGGGACGCCACGGACGCGCTGCGTGCGGCCGGTGTCGGCGTGCACTGGCCCCGCGAGCTGGTCAAGGCACTCACCGCGACCGCGGAGATCGGGCAGCGCACCGCCCCCGGTTCCACCGCGGGCGGCCTGCTGGACACCGAGGCCATCCTCGACTTCCGCTGGCAGATCTCCCTCGGCGGCGAGCCGCTCACCGAGGCCGAGATGGATGCCCTCGCAGAGTCGCGCCGTCCCCTCGTCCGGCTTCGCGACCAGTGGGTGGTCGCCGACCCGAAGCTGGTGGCCCGCGCCAAGCGCCGCCGGATGGAACCGCTCACCCCCATGGAGGCATTGAGCGCCGCGCTGACCGGCGAGGCCGAGCGAAGCGAGATGGGGGTCCCTCCGGCCGGAGGCTGGGGGAGGGACGGTGACCGGGTCCCCTGTACGGCGGTCGGTGCGCTCGGCGACCTGGTCGCTCGTATCCGCGATCCCGAGTCCCGCACCCTCGTGCCCCATCCCGTCGCCCTCAAGGCCACGTTGCGCGAGTACCAGAAGCGGGGCCTGGCCTGGCTGGCCGAGATGTGCGCACTCGGCCTCGGCGGCTGTCTCGCCGACGACATGGGCCTGGGCAAGACCATCACCTTGCTCGCTCTGCACCTGCACCGCCAGAGCGACCCCACCACCGCGGGCCCCACCCTTGTCGTCTGCCCGGCCTCTCTGCTCGGCAACTGGCAGCGCGAGGCCGCCAGATTCGCACCGCTCACCCCCGTACGCCGTTACCACGGCGGCGACCGCCACCTCAAGGACCTGGCCGGCGACGAGATCGTCCTGGTCACCTACGGAGTGCTGCGCCGCGACCGCGAAGTGCTCGCCGAGACAGCCTGGTCGCTGGTGGCCGCCGACGAGGCCCAGCACGTCAAGAACCCCTACGCCGTCACCGCCCGCGAACTGCGCGCCCTGCCCGCCCGCGCCCGCGTCGCTCTCACCGGCACCCCCGTGGAGAACAACCTCTCCGAACTGTGGGCACTGCTCGACTGGACCACACCCGGGCTCCTCGGCACACTCACCGCCTTCCGTGACCGGCATGCCCGCGCCATCGAGGCGGGCGAGGATCCCGAGGCAGCCAAGCGCCTGTCCCGTCTCGTACGCCCCTTCCTGCTGCGCCGCAAGAAGTCCGACCCCGGCGTCGCGCCCGAACTGCCGCCCAAGACCGAGACCGACCACATCGTCCCGCTGACGGCCGAGCACGGCGCGGTCTGGTACTCAAGCTGCTCACCGCACTGAAGCAGATCTGCAACCACCCCGCCCAGTATCTGAAAGAGCACAACCGGCGCCAGTCCACTCCCCTGCGGGGCCGCTCCGGCAAGCTCGACCTGCTCGACGAACTTCTCGACACCATCACCGCCGAAGGCGAATCCGTGCTGGTCTTCACGCAGTACAAACAGCTGGCGGCCCTGCTGGAGAAGCATCTCGCCGAGCGTGGCGTCCCCGCTCTCTTCCTGCACGGTGCCACCCCCGTCGCGCAGCGCGAGGAGATGGTGGACCGCTTCCAGCGCGGTGAAGTGCCGGTGTTCCTGCTGTCGTTGAAGGCGGCCGGCACCGGACTCAACCTCACCCGCGCCAGCCACGTCGTGCACTACGACCGCTGGTGGAACCCGGCCGTCGAGGACCAGGCCACCGACCGCGCCTACCGCATAGGCCAGGACAAACCCGTCCAGGTGCACAAAATCCTCACGGAGGGAACCGTGGAGGACAAGGTAGCGAAGCTGCTCGAAGCCAAGCGCGCCCTCGCCGAAGCCGTTGTCGGCTCCGGCGAGGCAGCCCTGACCGAACTGTCCGACGCCGACCTCGCCGACCTCGTCGCCCTGGGAAGGCAGTCATGAGCCCCGTTGTCCCCGGCCCGCGTCGTGCGCCCGCCCGCGGCAAGCGAGCCTTCGCCGCGACCTGGTGGGGCCAGGCATGGGTGGCCGCCCTGGAGGACTCCACCCTGGACGCCGGACGGCTCTCGCGTGGACGCACCTACGCCCGCAAAGGCATGGTCGGCCCGGTCACCGTCGCTCCGGGCCGGGTCAACGCCGCTGTCCAGGGCAGCCGCCCGCGCCCGTACCGCTCCTCAGTGCACCTGCCCGTCCTCACCGACCCTCAGTGGGACACCCTGCTCGGCGCGATCGCAGCCCGCGCCGGACATCTCGCAGCACTTCTCGACGCCGAGATGCCCGCCGAACTCGTGGACGACGCCCGGCACGCAGGCGTCCCGCTGCTCCCACTGCCCACCGAACTCGATCCGGAGTGCTCCTGCCCCGACTGGGGGCACCCCTGCAAGCACGCCGCCGCGCTCTGCTACGCCATCGCCGCCACCATCGACACCGACCCATTCGTGCTCTTCGCACTGCGCGGCCGCGGTCGCGAGGAGGTCTTCGCCCAGCTGCGCGCGCTCCGTACGGCAGCGCAGGACACCGCCGCCCCACCGGCACCGGCCGGCATCCCGGCCGCTGCCGCGTACGCCCACTGGGCCGAAGAGCCCCCCGAACTGCCCGAACTCCCGGAACCCGCCGCCCACACCACAGCACTGCCCGTCGCCCCGCCACCCGGCAGCGGCCTCGCCGCCGCGGACCTGGAACGCCTCATGGCCGACGCCGCCGCGCGCGCCGCCCGGCTCCTCGCGGGCGACACCGCCGACCTGCACCTGCCCCAGCACCAGGACGCCGTCCGCATCGCCGCAGGCAATCCCGGACCCGAGTGGTTCCACCACCTGATCCAGAACACCGGCAGCAACCCCACTGCCTTCGCACGCCTCACCGCGCCTGGCGCCACGGCGGCCCCACGGGCATCACCGTCGCCGAACAGCCCTACACCCCTGACCCGACGGTGATGAAGGCCACCCGCACCGCCCTGGACACGGCCCTCTCCGAGATGGCCGACTCCCCCACGCACCTCAGAGCCTGGCGCAACCGCCTCACCCTCACCGACCACGGCGTCCAACTGCGTCTGGGTCCCGACGCCCGCTGGTACCCCTACCTCCAGGACGACGGCGAATGGTGGCCCGCGGCACCAGCCGACAGTGACCCGGTCACCGCGCTCACTGCGGCCTGGTCGCAGAACAGGGAGTAAGGAGGCGGCTCGCCGCTGACCAGGAACCGCGAGCAGAAGCCGGACACACTCACGCCGGGTTCACACCCTCACGAGTTCGAATCTCGTATCCTCCGCACCGCCTGACCAGGCACGACGTCGAAGGGTCCCACCGTTCGGGGTGGGGCCCTTCGACGTGCGTGGGACCCGGTTCATCGCAGGGTCGCGCTTGTCTCGTGCGATCAGCCCGGTCCTGTCCAGTCAAAGGTGATGTGCTTGCTGGACCGGCCCTCGCGGCTCCACCGGAAGTCGAAGGCGTCGGCGCGGTCCGCCACCGAGCGGCCCCAGGTCGCGACCTGGCCCGGGCCCGTTTCCGATCCGGGGAGGTTCGTCGTCTGGACCCGTGCGCCCTCGGGTGTCGTCGGCCCGGTGAGTGCGACCGCACTGGCCTCGACCCGGCCCGGGACAGCGGCCCGCCACTTTCCAAGATCGTCATCGACCTCGAACTCGATGGGGGCGAAATCCATGCCACGCATCTCGGCCCCGAACATGCTGATCATCTCCGCGGGCCAGCTACCGGCCTCACCGCTGAAGATCATCTGTAGCGCTTCGCGCTGCGCGGCGTCGGCACGCGCATCGAGGAAGACCGCCGCGTACGCATCGGAGTGCTCGGCCCACACGTTGCCGACAAACGAGCCCAGCATCAGCACGTTGAGCCCGTCCACGGCGACGTCGCCGTAGTGCCCCTCACGGATGTGCCAGGCCAGGACTCCCTCACAATGCCCGTCCGTCGGTGGCTGCGCGAACGAACAAGGACACGGAATATCGCATCTGCACGTGTCGAACCATTCGCCGGACACGTGCCATTGCGGAACGGTCTGCGTCGTCTCGGACATCTCGCCGCCTCCTTGCACACGGCGCTCCTACGACGCCGAGCAGTATGGAAGGAGACCCGAGGGCGGCAACAGGGCGCCGGTGCCCGAGTGACTCGCGTATTGCGCCGGTGCCGAACTCCGGCCTTAGCAGCTCGGCAATCGCGTCATTTGCTCTCATTGTCTCACTGAACACGGTCGCGAGCCAAGGCACCGGACCACCTCCGCCCTCGGCACCGACGCGCCACCCGCCGTCGTCCGTGGTGGGCTGGAACCATGCTTCCCCATCGGGAACGGCTGACGCCGCCCTTGCGATCCGGCGATCTGCTCCCGGCTCGACAGCTGGCCGCCGGCTGGTTCCTCATGTCGCTGATCGCCCTGCTCGCCTGGGTTCTGGTGGTCGCTCAGACGGACGACATGGGCGTGGGCCCGGGGACGATGGGCCTGAGCGTGCCGCTGTTCCTGCTGCTCTGGGTGGCCATGATGATCGCCATGATGTTCCCGTCCGTGGCACCGGTGGCCGTCACCTGGGCCCGGGCCATCGGCCGGCAGGCATCGGGGGCCGCTCGGGTGCTCAGGACCACCCAGTTCGTGACCGGGTACCTGCTCGCCTGGGCGGTGTTCGGCCTGCTCGTCTACGGGATGCTCGTCCTGTTCGGCGGTCTGGTGGAGGGCCGTCCCCAGGCCGGACGGTGGATCGGGGCCGGCGCCTTCCTCGCCGCCGCCCTGCAGCAGTTCAGCCCGCTGAAGGACGTCTGCCTGCGCCACTGCCGCAGCCCCATGAGCCAACTGGTGCGCTATGCCGGCTTCCGGACGAGGGCCCGGGACCTGCGGGTGGGGATCCATCACGGGCTGTACTGCGTCGGCTGCTGTTGGGGCCTCATGATCGTCCTGATTCCGCTGGGCTCGATGAACATCGCGGCGATGGCCGCGGTATCAATGATCATTTTCGTGGAGAAGCTGTGGCGCCTGGGCCCGCTGTTCTCCAGCGCGGTCGGCGCGGTGTTCCTGGCCCTGGCCGTCCTGACCGCGCTGGGTCTCCTGCACGATTTCCTGCTGCCCGGGCTGCGGGGTTCCTGAAGCGCCCGCCTCGGCCTGTCGCGGCGGTGGCGGGCGAGAGCCTCGTCATCAACCAGCCGGGGCGCGCACTCCACCGTCGCGGAGCGGCGGGGGTCAGGAGGCCGTGCACGCCTCCGGCGAGCCGGCTGGCAGCGCCACGACCTCGGCCTTGATTCCCAGCGCAGTCATGCGGCCGTACCGATGCGTCCCTTGAAGACCTCGTGGCCGTGCCAGTGGAGATGGGCGGAGGCGGGGGCGGGCTGCCCCCGGCGCGGCCTGTTGAGCGGCCGATCGTGAAGGTTGTCGATGGTCAGCCCTGCCGGACTGCGCGCCACGTACAGCTCCGAGACCTGAATCCGCAGCTCCGCGGTGAGTCCGAGGGCACCCAGATCGAAGAGGGTGTGGTGGAGCGAGCACAGCGCGACGCCGTTGCTCACCTCGTCCGGTCCCTCGTGGCTGTGCCAGCGGACGTGGGCCGCCTCCAGGCCGACCGGGTTGCGTCCCAGTGCGCCGTCGAAGCCGCACATAGCGCATGCGTAGGCGTACGCCCGCAGCACCTCTTCGGTGAAACCCGCCCGCCGACTGCGGCGCCGGGCCGCCACCAGTTCATAGGCGGCGAGTTCGAGGTCGGTCAGGTCCAGACCGACGGCCGTGCAGATGGCTCCTTCCAGAGCGGGCGTGAAGTGCTGGTCGAGAAGCACCCGTGCCGCCGCCGCCCGCGTGCGAGAGTCCGCGACGAGAGCCTCGACTTCAGGACGTAGCCGACCGTGCGCCTGACGGCGCCGCAGCACCGCGCCGCTCTCGCGCTCCCCCGGGCCGATGGGCTCACCGTGAAGATCACGTAGCTCCCACAGATCCCGCTCAAGGTGCACGAAGGGCATCGCGGCGCGGTCGCGGGCCCGGGCAGGGCTGGCAACCGCTGGGCCGAAGTCGTTGATCAGCCGACTGACGGGCTCGGCCGCCTCGTCGTACGTGACAGCGCTGCGGCCGGTGGCGGACAGACGCCCCAGCAGCCAGAGCAACAGCAGCGGCTTGTGCGGCGCCCGCCCGTTGCCCGTCGTCGCCCGCCGGACCGTCGTCAACAGACGCAACAACTCGTCCACCGTCATGGACGTCACTGTGCCACGAGTAGGCCACGGTCACGCGGGCCGGACGCTTGCCGCTCGTCCTCCGCCGGGGAGGTCAGGCAGCGGCGGCGAGGTCGAGGTAGTCGATGTTGGCCAGGCCCGCGGGGGTGGTCGGATGCAGCCGGATGGTGTTGCTGCCGGCGTTCAGTGGCACGGTCAGCTCCTTGGTTGCCCATGCCGACCACGCGCCGGTGGACTCGAACGACACCGTCCCCACCGTCACTCCGTTCACGACCACATCCGCCGGCCGCGCGTCCGCGCCGTTGGCGAAGCGGACGGCTACCGTCGCCGAGCCTGCCCCCTCGGGGGTCACCGTGAACTGTGCGGCCGCGCCGACGGCGTTGTCACCGTTGCAGAAGCCCGTACCCGAGAAGCCGGGGTGGTTCGAGTCGATGGTGCCGTCGCAGGTCGCCGGGGCGGACTCCGCCTCGTAGCGCTGCCGGTCCGGTGGTTCCGTGTCGCCGGACGCCTCGAAGGCGCCGAGGTCCGGTGCCGTCCCGCTGTAGGGCAGGCCGACGTCGGTGCCCTTGTCGATCAGTTCGCTGTTCGGCGCGGGACGGAGGTGGGGCAGCGCGGGCAGACTCCCGTCGGCCTGCCGGGGTGCGTCCCAGCCCGATGTCGACACACTCTGGAAGTCGGAGTCCGACAGGTTGATGTCGAGGTCCCAGGAGTTGTACGACGAGTTGGTGCCGTTCATGTACGAGGTCGGCGTTCCGGTGTAGGCGACGTTGTTGCGCAGGTTCCCGCGGCCGACGGCGTTGCCGCTTGAGTCGATTCCCCGCATGTTGAAGTTGGGGTGGTTTCCGTAGCCGGTGTTGTTGAAGTAGTCGTTGGCCACCGGGTGGTGGTTGGAGTAGAAACCCGCCGCCTTGTTCAGGAAGGCGACCGAGAAGCGGACGGTGTGCTTCACCGCGCCGGAGTCGTAGTCGCCGCCGAAGCCACCCACCTTGAAGCCGGCTCCGTTGCCGGCGGGATTCGTCGTCCCCGGTTCATATCCGTTGCGCCAGGCCCACGAGTGCTCCAGGGTAACCGGCGAGTACGTGGAGATGAGGTCGTAGCCGTCATCGGCGTTCCACCACGCGCGGCACCCCCGGAACACGTTCGCCTGACGGCCGGCCGGCGTGTAGTGCGAGCCGAAGCCGTCGGCGTTCTCGCCGGGCCCGTCGCTGCTGCGCGGGTCGTAGTTGTCGTGTGAGTCCGAGTTGAGGACGAGGTTGCCGCCGCCGCCGTTGATGAACAGGCCGGTCCCCATGTGATGGTGGAGGTCGAGCTGCTCGAACGTGTTGTTGCTTCCCGAGACCCAGATGCCCCAGGATTCGGCGTTGAGGTTGTTGTTCTGCGGCACGCCGGTGGCTTCCAGCCCCTTGAGATGGAGGTGGCTGGCGGTGACGTTGAAGCCCTTGATCCGGCAGTTGTCGCGCATGCCGGAGAAGTCGAAGACCGGCGTCTCACCCGGGTAGGCCCAGTAGCGGATCGGGTTGCCTGAACTTCCGCTCCTGTTGAGGGTGATGGCGTCGACCCTGTCGGTCTGACTTGAGCAGTTCCTGTTCGCACGGGTGTAGGCATAGGTGCCGCCCCGGAAGTAGACGGTGTCACCGGCCCGGGCCGCGGACTGGGCGTGGGCGATCGATGCCCAGGGGGCGGCCTGCGTACCCGCCGCGCTGTCGTTGCCGTTCGGTGCCACGTAGTAGACCTGTGCGGTCGGCGCCGCGTCGGCATGGGGCGCGGACGCCCCCGCCACACCGGTCAGGACGGCCGTCACGGCCAGCATTGCCAGTGCTTTCATTCAACACTCCTCAGTGAGCGGTGGTCGTCGCTTGTGCCTCCTCGGTCAACCCCGGGCAGGGCGCCCGGGGTTGACCGACGGCCCCCGCCCGAGCGTGGTCAGCGGACGTGGATGTCGGGTCGCGGCGGGGCGCTCATGCCGTCGCCGAGGAAGAAGCCGGGGTGCGGTGGCTGGTTGTACGCGGTGTTCTGCCAGGCCAGCGCCACCCGGTACTGCGGGTCGTGCAGCAGGGTCGGCAGGCGCAGGTCGGTGTGGTGGGGCGTGCTGTAGATCCGCAGCCGGCTCTGGTCGTTGGTCGGCCAGATGACCTCCTCGCGCCAGTCGCCGAGGATGTCGCCGGACAGCGACGGCGTGGCCTTGGTGCCGTTGGGCACGAACACGTCGCCGGCGGTGAGCAGCCGGGTGTCGCCGCCGGTTCCGTACTTGTCGATGTGGTTGCCGTCGAGCAGTTCGCGCACCGGGTCGCCGTCCCACCAGGCCAGGAAGTTCGTCGAGCCGGGTTTGCGGCCGGCGACCTGGGCGTTGGCGGCGGCGCTGCGCAGCCCGCCGACGGCCGCCGACCAGATCTCGGCACCCGGGTTGCCGGCCCAGACGTCGGCGGCCACGCCGCGTCCGTTGTCGCAGTTGCAGGAGCCGTTGCGGGAGACGTCCCCGCCGGTGCGCGCGTCGGCCACCCAGTGCGCGGGCTCGTTGCTCCACTCCGTCGGAGCGAACACCTCCAGGCCGGGCCGGGACGGGACCAGGTCACCCACGTGGTAGGCGTCGCCGTGGTGGGTGCCGCGCTGCCACAGTCCGCGGCCGTCGTCGTCGATGGCGATCGACCCGTACAGCACCTCGTCGCGGCCGTCGCCGTCGGCATCCGCGACCGACAGCTGGTGGTTGCCCTTGCCCGCCCACGCCGAGGGGTTGCTCTGCCTGTCCGAGTCGAACACCCAGCGTTTGGCGAGCTGGCCGCCGCGGAAGTCCCACGCCGCGATGACCGACCGGGTGTAGTAGCCGCGCGCCATGATGATGCTGGGCCGCTCGCCGTCCAGATAGGCGGTGCCCGCCAGGAACCGGTCGCCCCGGTTGCCGTAGCAGTCGCCCCAGTCACAGACGTTGCCGCGCGGCGGGTCGTAGTTCTCGGTGTCCAGGATCGCGCCGTCCGTGCCGCGGAACACCGTCAGGAACTCCGGCCCGGACAGGATCCGCCCCACCGAGTTGCGGTGGTCGGCGTTGCCGTCGCCGATCACCTGACCCGTGCCGGACCTGGTCCCGTCCGCGGTCTTCATCGCGACCTCGGCGCGGCCGTCGCCGTCGTAGTCGTAGACCTGGAACTGGGTGTAGTGGGCGCCGGCCCGGATGTTGCGGCCCAGGTCGATGCGCCACAGCCGCTGCCCGTCGAGCCGGTAGGCGTCCAGCAGGACGTTGCCGGTGTGCCCCTCCTGGGCGTTGTCCTTGGAGTTGGACGGGTCCCACTTCAGCACGATCTCCAACGCGCCGTCGCCGTCCAGGTCGCCGACGCTGGCGTCGTTGGCGCGGTAGTTGTACGAGCCGCCGCCCGCCGGCCGCTGGATCGGCACGTCGAGGTGGCCGTTGGCGAAGGTCACCGATGGTGCGGATGCCGGCTGCTCCACACCGTCGACGACCGCCCGCACGGTGTAGGACGAACCGGACGAGGCGCCGGAGTCGTAGTAGTTGGTCGCCGCCCCGGAGAAGACCCGGGTGTCGCCCCGGTACAGGTGGAACGACACCGCCGACGGGTCCGTGCCCAGCAGCCGCCAGCTCACCAGGTTGCCCGACCCGGACCGCACGCTCACCAGGCCGCGGTCGAGGTCCTCCAGTTGCTTGCCGTCGGGAGGTGGTCCGGTGTCTCCGGGTTCGAGGTCGAGGTAGTCGATGTTGGGCAGTCCGTCTGCGCCGGTGGGGTCGAGGCGGATCGTGCTGTTGCCTGAATCCAGCTGCACGGCCGCGGTTTTCGTCGCCCAGGTGGTCCACGCACCGGTGGGCTCGAACGACATCGACAGCACGGTGACGCCGTTGACGATCAGGTCGGCGGGGCGTGCGGTGGTGGTGCCGTTGGCGTACCGGACGCCGATCGTCGCCGTGCCGGTCTCCGACGCGCTCACCGTGAACTGCGACGCCGCGCCGACCGCGTTGTCGCCGTTGCAGAACCCGGTGCCGGAATAGCCGGTGTGGTTTGACTCGATGAGCCCGTCGCAGGTGGCCGGTGCCGTTTCCGCCTCGTAGCGGGTCGTCGCCGCGGCGGAGGCCGCCGTGGGGCTGACGACGAGTCCGGTACCGACCAGGGTGATGGCAAGTCCGGCACACAGCAGCGACGCACGCCGTCTGAACGAATACATGAGGGACTCCCAGGGGGGCGGTCGAGGGACCGGCGGAGCAGGAGGACGCCGGAGAACCGGCACCCTCCTGACCGCCGCGGTGACAGTCGTTACGCCGCGGAGCCGACGTCGACGTAGTCGATGTTGGGTAGCCCGGCGGAGCCGGTGGGATCGAGGCGGACGGTGTTGCCGTCGGCGTTCAGCGGGACGGTCACCGTCTTGGTGGACCAGGTCGTCCAGGCGCCGGTGGGCTCGAACGACACGGTCGCGACGGTGGTGCCGTTGACGACCAGGTTCGCCGGCCGCGCACCGGTGGCGCCGTTGGCGAACCGGATGCCCAGCGTCGCCGTGCCGGCGGCTTCCGGGGTGACGGTGACCTGGGCGTAGGCGCCTACGGCGTTGTCGCCGTTGCAGAACCCGCTGCCGGAGTAGCCGGTGTGGTTGGAGTCGATGGTGCCCTGGCAGACCGCGGGCGCGGTTTCCGCTTCGTACCGCTCCCCCACCGGCGGCGGTTCGTCGCCGGAGGTCTTGACCAGGGAGAGCTGGTCGACGGTGAAGCCGCCTGAACCAGACGCCCGCACGGTGACCGTGGCGGCCCCGGCGGGCAGCTCGATGCCGGTCAGCTCGCGCTTGGTCCAGCCGCCCGACGACGGGACGCTCAGGGTGCGCTGACTGCCGTCGGCGCCGGTGACCACGACCTGCCCGGCGTTGCCCCGCGCGTGCAGGGCCAGGGTGTAGGTGCCCGCGGGCACCGACTCGATCCGCTGCTCGACGCCGCCGCCGTCGCCCATCTGGAGTGCGAAGCGGGACCCGTTCGCACCCCCGTCGACGTTGGTCACCCAACCGCCGATGTTCCGCCATCCCCGTACGTTGGAGACGATGATCCGGTCGGCCTGGATGTCCGGGTTGAGGATGTAGTTGTTCGCCGGCCCGACGCGCCACTCTCCGGTCGTGACGTTGAACTGCCACTGGCTCATCGAGTGGAACCGCGGCCGCGCGCCGTCCTTGGTGATCGGCACCCACTGGTTGTAGCCGATGCCGTTCCAGGCGAAGTCGGCCCAGCGGTCGCCGGCGTAGATCACCGTGTTCTGCTCGGTGCCGTTGACCGTCACGAAGAACCCGGTCTGGGTCACGTGGCTGTAGTCCATCTCGGTGCCGGCAAGCGTGTACTCGCTGCTGTAGGAACCCTGGATGTTGCCGCTGGTCGACTCGTTGACGTAGTTGACGGAGGTGTTCCAGCCGTGCAGGTCCGACGCCGCGTGGTAATACTTGCCGTCGAGCTTGAACATGGCGTTGCCCTCGCGGCCGTCGCCGCGGCGGATCTGCACGCCCGGTTCGATCCGCAGCGAGTCCGATTCCCGGAACTTCGCCACGAAGCCGCGCGAACGCCCTTCGCGGTTGGAGAAGATCAGGTAGTCCTGGCCGTCGTCATCGGTGAAGACGGTCTGGTCTCCGGTACCGCTCGTCGGCGAGTTCTGGATCTGGGTCTGGAAGTAGCCGTAGTCGAAGGTGTCGGTCGGCGAATCGCCCTGGAGCAGCAGAACGCCGTGTCCGCCCCTGCTCGGGTGCCACATCTGCACGGCGAGCACGTACTTGCCGGTGTTCTCGTTGTAGGAGACACCGAGCCGCCCGACCCAGCCCGCACTGCCCAGGTTGGTGCCGTCGCCGACGCCGGTGGAGCGCGTCGCGACCCGGTTCTCGAACTTCCAGTTCACCAGGTCCTTGGACGAGTACACGGGGATCGACACGAAACTGACGTCGCCGTCGTACTTCCTCGTCGGATTGGCCCGGTAGTACTCGGCGCCGGTGTAGTGCACGCCGTACCAGTAGTAGGTGTCCCCGAACTTGAAGACGCCACCGCCCTGCGAATAGATGGGATTGCCGCTGGTGTCGTTCCAGAAGACGTCGTTCGTGATGGTCTCGAACGTGCCCTCGTCAGCGCGCTCCAGGTCGGCGGCGGCGTCCATCAGCGCCGTCTTCGCGGTGGCGACGTTCGACGCGGCGGCCGAGGTGTCGTCGGCGACGTCGGCCGCGGTGGTCAGCGCCTTGGCGAAAGGCGCCCAGGAGTCGGCCGTGTAGTCCGCCCGGTTGCGTGTCTGGTAGTCCGACACCAGGTAGTCGAGGCCGCGCTCCACCGGTTCGGCTTCCTGGGCCCCCGTTGCCGGTTTCTCCGCCGCGGTCGTGCTTGAGGACAGCGGTACCGCCAACGCCACGAACAGCAGCAAGGACCCGAGTATCGAGACCTTTCTGAGGTGTTTCATGGAACTCCTTCCGATGCAGGGGGTGGGGAAGGTGATCGCTGACCGGCATCACTGTCCGTAGGTGATGTCCGGCCGGGGCGGTTGTGTCATGCCGGCGCCGAGGTAGTAGTCGACGTGGTGGGACTGCATGTAGCCCTTGACGGTCATGTCGTTGCGGTAGGCGGGGTTGTGCGCCAGCGTGTACAGCCGGGTGTCCGACGGCCGGTCGGTGGTGAACACGAGCAGCTCGTTGTACGAGCCGTTGGGCAGGACGACCTCCTCGCACCAGTCGCCGTGGATGTCGCCCAGGACAGCGGGCTGGCTGCGCGGCCCGAGGACCCCGCCGTAGTCCCAGGTCTGCTCCAGCCGCGGCATGCCGTTGTACGTGGTGCCATCGCCGAACCGGACCCCGTTGGCGATCCGCACCGCCACCTCGGCACGGCCGTCGCTGTCGAAGTCGTAGACCGTAACGCCGTCGTTGTGACCGACGCCGATCGTGGCCGACCCGCCCTCGATGTTGTTCTGATCGCGGCTGTTCGGCCCCATGTTGACTTCCCACAGGAACGTGCCGTCACTGCGGTACGCCTCGATCCGCTGCTGCGTCCCATGCCGGTCCAGCACGTAGTCGTACTCACCGTCACCGGTGAGATCACCCACCCACACGAACTGGATCCGGCCACCGTCACGCAACGGAACCCGCACCACCGGCTCAGCGGCATGATCGGCGCTCAACGTGAACGCGCCGCTCGGTTCCTGCTCCTCGCCGTCGACCACGGGCCGCACCCGGTAGCTGTTCGACCGGCTCAGGTCGGCCGTCGAGTCGACGTGGTTGGTGCCGCCGGTCAGGACGCTCCCGTTGAGTTTGGTCCACGAGCCTCCGGCGGTGGAGCGGTACACGTGGAACCCGATGCCGTCCGGGTCGAGCCCCAGCAGCCGCCAGCCGACGAGGACGCTGTCACTGTCCGACCGCACGGCCACGACCCCGCGGCCGAGGTCCTCCATCGGCCTGCCGTCGCCCGGTGGCTCGCCGCTGTCGTCGCTCACGTCGAGGTAGTCGACGTTGGGCAGGCCGCTGGCGTTCGTCGCGGCGACCCGGACCGTGTTGCTGCCCTCCCGCAGCTGCACGGTCCACGTCTGCCGGGTCCAGGCCGACCACGAGCCGGTGGTCGCGAACGACGTCGACTGCACCCTCGCGCCGTTGACGAGAACGTCCGCGGACCTGCTGCCGGAGCCGCCGTTGGCGAACGCGAGCTGTAACGTCGCGGACTCCGCCGTCGATGCGCTCACCGTGAACTCGACCGCGGCGCCGGTGGTGTTGGAGGTGTTGCAGAACCCCGAGCCGGAGAAGCCTGCGTGGTTGGTGTCGATGGTCCCGTCACAGGTTGCCGGCGCGTTCTCCGCCTCGTAGCGGGTCGTCGCGGCGCTCGCGCCTATGGCGTACGTCGTCACCGAGGTGGTCAACAGGACGGCCAGGGCCCCGGCTACCGGGGCCTTGACGGACCGGTTCACTTTTCCTCCCGATGCAGGGTGAGGGAAGATTCAGGGCAGGTGAGCTCCGATCAGTGCCAGGCAGTGGGGACCGCCGGCCTTCCGGTGCGCGGCGGGTACTCCCGCGCCGGCGCGACCTCCGTACCGATCGCGTGTGCGGTCCACTTGACCGTGCCGTCCGGCCACCCGAGACGGCGTTAAAGCGTTTACTATCGTTGGGGGCAGGTAACCGGCTTGTCGTGATCGTGTCAATACCTCGGGCCGGTTTTCCGGCGCCATGACCGGTGTGTTGATCGTTCCGCCACGCGGCTCTCAGGTCGAGCTGTCGCCACAAAACGCTTTAACCCGCTTACGGCTTCTCGCGGCCGGCGGCACAACGCCGGACCGGCGGGACGCGGGAGCGGCCTCGATCGCGCCGGCACCGCACGGCGCGCCCGTGCACTGGCCGGCTGATGACGCCGCTGCCACCGGGAGTACCCATGTTTCAGGTAGCGTTTTCTGAAACGGTGCCTCCGGTACCGCGGTGACGGGAAGGTCGACGGACGATGGCGCGACGGGCGAACGTACCTGCCAACGGCCGGCGGCGCTCCACGATCCGCGAGGTGGCGGACCGGGCCGGCGTGTCCGTCGCCACGGTCTCGCGCATCCTCAGCGGCGACTACCCGGCCTCACCCACCACCCGCAAGCGCGTCATGCTCGCCGTCGAGGAGCTGGACTACGTTGCCAACGCCCACGCGCGGGCCCTCGCGGGTACCTCCGCCAAGAGCGTCGCCATCGTGCTCAACTCGGTGATCTCGCCGGCCTACGCGCACGTCGCCCAGGGTGTGGAGGCGCAGACCGCCGCCGAAGGCCGACTGTGCCTGATCGGCACGACCGGCGGTGACCCCGAGCGCGAGCTCGCCATGGTGCAGTTCATGCGGGAGCAGCACGCGGAGGCGGTCATCCTCGTCGGCAACGTGGTCGCCGACGAGACGTACCACAAGCGCATGAGCCGGTACGCGCACGGCTTGGCCGCCATCGGTTCCCGGCTGGTGCTGTGCGGCCGCCCGCCGCTCGGCCCCGACGTGCCCGCGGTCGTCGTGGAGTACGACCACGCCGGTGGCGCGTTCGCGGCGACCAGCCACCTGCTGTCCGCGGGACACGAGCGGATCCTGTGCCTCGGCAGCCGTCCCGGCTACAGCACGGCCGAGGGCCGGGTGGCCGGATACCGCCGGGCGCTGGCCGCGCACCGCGTGCCGCACGACCCCGCGCTGGAGGTCGAGGGCATGATGGAGTGGCACGAGGGCTACCGGATGATGAAGGAGCGGCTGGCCACCGGTGCGCCGGACTTCACCGCGGTCTTCGCCCTCAACGACCTCATCGCCGGCGGTGCCGTCCGGGCGCTGACCGAAGAGGGGCTCAGGGTGCCCGACGACGTGTCGATAGTGGGTTTCGACGATCTCCAGCCCTCGCTCGACCTCGACCTCACCACCGTGCACCTGTCGCACGAGGAGGTCGGGCGCACCGCCGTACGCCTCGCGCTGGAGCACGAGGCACGCGGCGGCACACCTCCGCACGTCACGATCGGGACGCACCTGGTGATACGCAACTCAGCCCGTCCCCGCCGCATGTCCTGAGCACCTCGGCACCGGGCCGACCTGGACCACGTGCAGAGAAGACCGAGCGCGGGGAAGAAGGCGCCGCCGAGCGGTGAGCCGGGCGCATGACCCGCGGCGGCGTGTCCCTTGCCGGTTCCTCGGCGACCTCGTCACCGCCGGCGGGCGCCATGACGAACAGCGGTCCCCCATCCCCGCGGATCCCCCTCCCGCCCCGGGTTCCCGGCCCATGGCACCTCCCGGCGCACCGCGTGGGACGGCCGCCCGCGGTCTCACGGTAAAACGCTTACACCCATCTCCCTGATGCTTGCCGCCGACCCCCGTGGTAGCTAAGGTTTTTGGTGGAAAGCGTTTTCCATCCGTCATCAAAGATCCATCCGGGCCGGAGCCCCTGTGACGGACGGACGTCTCCCTCGATCACGCACGAGCTGCGCCCCACCCCCGCACAGACCTGCACCGAAGGAGTCATCCATGAGCATGCAACGACGCACATTCCTCGGCATGAGCGCCGCCGGAACGGCGGGCGTGGGCCTGTCCCTGCTCGGCGCGGGGCAGGCACCGGCCGCCCCCAGATCGCCACACACGGCACAGGCCGCGACGTTCGCGGTC
>NZ_BAAAPF010000107.1:0-20879 GCF_039531005.1 Streptomyces synnematoformans | reverse complement strand
CCGGGAACGCACGAGGCGCTGGTGGTGGAGTTCGACCGGCGGCCGCTGCGGGCGGTGACGGTGCTGACCCAGCCCGGCACCGGCACCCGGGCCGAGGTGCAGATCCGGGTACGGGACGGGGGCGTCACCGCGTGGCGCCCGCTCGGCGGACTCGACGGCGGCGGCTGGACGGAGCTGCCCGCGAGGCGCGGGGAGGCCGACGCGGTACGGCTCGTGTGGGCCGCCGACACCACGGCGCCGGTGGTGCACGAGGTGGTGCCGTGGTCCGCCGACGAGCCCGGCGCGCGGCTCGCGCTCTCCCGCGACGAGGCCGACGTGACCATCGGCGGCGACCCGGTCGTGGTCGACGCCGAGCTGTCCGCGCGCCGGCCGGGCGACGCGGGCGGCACGGTGACGGCGGAGGCGCCGGACGGGCTGACGGCGCGGGCCCCCGGCGAGGTGCGGATACCCCGCGGCACGACCGCCCGGGCCCCGGTCGAGATCCGCGCGACGGCGGACGTGCGGCCGGGCACGTACGAGATCCCGGTGCGGCTGGCCGACGGCGACTCCGCCGCCCAGGTCCGCACCGTCACCGTGCACGCCTACCCGCCGGTGGGCGACCGCGACCTGGCACGCGCCGGCCGCGCGTCGTCGTCGGCGGACGAGACCCCGGACTTCCCGGCGGCGGCGGTCGCCGACGGCGACCCGGAGACGCGGTGGTCCTCGCCGGCCGAGGACGGCGCGTGGGTGCAGGTACGGCTGGCGGAGCCGGCGCGGGTCGGCGAGGTGGCGCTCACCTGGGAGAGCGCATACGCGAAGCGCTACCGCGTGCAGGTCTCCCCCGACGGCCGCCGCTGGCGCACGGCGGCGTCGGTGGACGACGGCGGGGGCGGCCGCGAGTCGGTGCGGATGGACGAGCCCGGGGTGCGGTACGTGCGGGTGCAGGGAGTGGAGCGGGCGACGGAGTTCGGCTATTCGCTGTACGCGGTCGAGGTCCGCGCGGTCCGCGGCTGACAGACGTCGGGGTGGACGGGGCGGTGTCGGAGGCGGCGGGAGCGGTAGGCGACCCGGTGCCGGGGTGGGGCGGTGTCGAGGTGGGTGGTCGTGCGTGTGGCGTTCGTGTGCGCCTCGTCGTGACGAACCCGGGATAACCCGCCTACCAAACCGGCCTAAAACACCCACGGGGGTCGAGTTTCGCCCACTGGCGTGCCTCGCCTGCACGGGCGGTGTACGAGGGTGGATCGCCGCCCCGCTCCGTCACCTCACCGGCCACCCCCAACCCGGATCACCCGACGAACAGCGCCACCCCGACACCGCCTCGCCCACCCCGGCACCGGGCCCCACCGGACAACCCCGCCCGCCCTGTCGGCGCGGGCCGGAGAGGCGGGCGTTTCAGTGGGGGTGCCTGCGGATGAGGACGTTGGCGTCGCTGACCTGTGAGTAGTCGCATGCCGCGCGGGCCGCGGCCCGTGCGTCGACCAGCACAGCACACCGTCGGCAGCCAGGGGCCGGGGCGGCATCGGGGACGGGAAACGAGCCCGTCAGGTGGACGGGGCCGTCCGGGTAGGTACGGCGCGCGGGAACGGTCACCGAGTCACCCCTCGCCAGACCAGGACGCGCGTCCGCAGTACCGCGGCCCGGCGCTCCTCGTCCGTCGCGTGCCGGACGCCGGAGAGCGGTGCAACCCACGGGCTCCCGCCGCACAGCGGCCTCAGGCAGACGTACTCGTCGAGCACCCGGACCACGAGACCGGCGCGGCCGGCCCGCCGGTCGATCAGTAAGTCGCCCCTCTTCGGCGGCTCCCGCCAGCTCCCACCGCCGAGACCCGTAGCCTCGGTCAGATCAGCATTCATTCCCTCTCCCCTTACATCCGGGCGGATAGCCCCGCCACTCCGGTGCCTCGCCCAGCCCTGCGAGCGCTGGCCGCTGGTTGAACTCGGCCTTCCGCTCCGACGTCCGGGACACCGGAGGGAGCCGACGGGGCTCGTCCTGGCCGGCACCGGTACCGGCGCCCGGAGGAGGCATCACCGCCCAGCCGCCTGGTGGTGTACGAAAGCGCCACGCATCGCGCTCCCCAGGGCAGCCCGCAAGGTGTCCGGGTCTCCGCCGAGGGACTTCTGCCCGGTCGGCCGGATCATCCAGTGCAGGGTGCGCTCTTCCGCTTCCAGAGCCGGGACGCCGACGTAGTGGCCGGCGCCGCAGGGCACGGTGTGTGCCACGTTCCAGTCGCGAGTTGATCCCGCCGGCACCAAGAAATAGAGGATCTTGCCCCATGGGTCCTGGATGACCGGGCCCGCGCTGCCGGTCGCAGCCGCAGGTGACGACGGTCCGGGCGAGAGTCCCGCCGTCCGGCTTCGGCACGTCCTCGGCGACCAACGCGGTAGCTGCCATACGTCCGCTCTCCTCGTGTCGGCGGTTTTCCGGACACGGGGATGATGGCCGCGGGCAGATGCCACAAGTGCCACAGCTTGTGGCACCCGGGTTCATCCGACCGAGCCGCACCAGGCTGCAAACGCGGAGAGATCCTCGTCGTCGGCGCGTCGCAGTCGACGCAGGGTGGTGATGTCCTCGCGCACCCAGGGGTGCTCGCGGGTGGCCTGCGGCGCGATCCGGCGGGCGACCTTCAGCGACTCGTATGCGGCGTCGCGGCGACCGGACCACAACTGGGCGCGAGCAAGTTCGATGTAGAAGCCCGAGCGGCGTTCCGCGGGCAGCGCGCCTCGGCCTCTCGCCGGCGGCTTCCAGGTCCGGCCGATGTCGAGTGCGTCTTTCAGGTGGTCCTGGCCGAGGCTGACCGCCACGGACACGGCGTGCACGCGCACGCTCGACGGGCCGAACGCCGTGCCCAGGTAGACGCCTTCGGGGATGCGGTCGGCGAGCCCGGTGGCCTCCGCCATGTGCTGTCCGGCGGCGGGCGCGTTCCTGTCGCGGCCGGCGATGACGGCGGCCCGCATGTGCAGGGCGCCGCGGGCGGCCCTGGCGTTGTCGCTGTCGGGCATGGGAGAGGCGTCGACGGCGCGTTCCAGGGCGCGCAGCCCTGCGCGGTGCGCACCGGCGGAGAAGAACGTCTCGGTGCGGACGTACGCTGCTGCGGCACGCTGCAGGTCGTCGTCGGCCTGCTCTGCCGCCCACCGCATGAGTTCGACCAGGCGGGCGGATAGATCCTTCGCGCCGTGTTTATAGGCGACGGCGTCTGCGGAGCGGTACGCGGAGGCAAGCAGCGCGGCGGCTTGGGCGCGCTGCTGCGCGCCGGTGGAGCAGTCCACAGCGCGGGCCAGTTCCTTCAGCAGGTGCGGGGCGCCGCGGGCGATACGCAGATACTGGGCGCTCAGGCGCCAGTCGGCCAGCTCGGCGACATCCTGGTGAAGCTGATCCAGCGGCCGGACTGCCCCGTCGTCGGGACAGTCGAACGAAGCGATGACGTCGGATAAAGCGGACAGCGAGTCGTGGATGCGGGCGGCGGAACGGCCCGGGTCGTGCAACAAGCGCATCGGGTCAACGGCCATCGCCGCCGCGAGGGCCTCAACGACTGCGTCACTGGGCTTGCGGCCTCCGCGTTCGATCGCACGGATCATGCCGTGTGACACACCGGAGATCCTGGACAGATCGCGTTGAGTCATCTTGCGCGCCAAGCGGGCTGCCTGAACCCTGCCGCCCACCGCACGCGCCGTCGACGCGGACATACTGAACTCCGTTCGCGCTACCGTCGCGAACGCTACCCGCGCGAGCACGTGCGGATACGCGAAGCTACCCGCCCGGGTGACCCCGGCAGGGCTATCTCACGTCAGTCGGCGATGATCGCGATGAGGTCGGTGAGGGTGTCGATGCGCCAGTCCGCGGCGCGCACCACCTCGGGGTCATCCGCCCACCAGTGCCCCCACGGGCCGCGCCTCAGGTGGGCTGCCCGCATGCCTGCCCTCTTCGCCGGGAACACGTCGTTGGGCGGATGGTCTCCGACGTACACGGTCTCCCTCGGTTCGGCCTGCGCCACTTCCAGCACGCGGGCGAAGAACGCCGCTCCGGGCTTGGCCGCACCCCACTCTTCGGAGGTGACGATGAGATCGACCGGCAAGTCGAGACCACGCAGCAGCTTCCCCGCACGCGCCGTCTGGTTTCCGGCGACGACGACGCGCACACCGAGCTTGCGCAGGCCGCTGAGCGCGCCACGTACATCCGGATAGAGGTCCTCTTCCGCCAACTGCTCGCCGCGGCCGACCTCCTCGCGGGCAACACGCTCCGCGTCTACGTCGATTCCGGGGCGCAGCAGACGCAGCGCCTCAGCGTTGTCGCGGCCGGCGACGACCACCGCGCCGACAAGCGCAGACACGGTATGCCGCGGGACGCCGAGCCAGTCGGCCCACCCCGCCCAGTAGGCGTCGTCACGGACCAAGGTCTCCCCGATGTCGAGGACGATCGTCTCAATCACAGGCGCAGCCTAGGCTCGGCACAGACCGAGCGGGTGCCCATCTCCTCAGTCCGAGCCCTCCCCAACGGCACGCTGTCGCCATTCTTCGTTGAGGGCCGCGCGCTGTGCATACACCTCCATGGCAGCCTTCAGCAGCTTCTCGACATCCTCGGCGGAATGCCCGTTTGCCTCGATGGACTCCCCACCGGACAGCTCCAGCCGGAAGGTCTTCGCCCTGTTCCTGGCGCCGAGAGCGTTGATTGCTGCACGCAAGTTGAGCCAGATGCCCGGTGCTGCCGTCACGCCGATGACGTAGTGCACGGGCTCAAGGCCGAATTCCTGAACCTGACCAGCCTCAGCCCCCACGTCGCAGAGAGCCTTCATGGCTTCTGCCGCGACCGTCGGCGACACCCGCAGATAGACCTTCTCGAATTCGGGTCGTGCTTCAACCCTGACAACGAAGACGTCACTTGTACTTGTCATGCGGAAACGCTAACGGCGGGCCCACAGCATAACGGGCCGTCAGGTCACTCGATCCGCTGAACGGACAAGGTGAGTTCTCTCACATGGCTGACCAGCGAGTCCCACACGAGTGACCGACGACGCCCGTGGCCGGAAGGACCCGCGAGGTGCGACGCGGCAGGCGCGGGGGCGGAGGCGCCGGTGGTCGGAGCGTGCGCGGCGGGTAGGCCCGGTTCCGGCTGGGTGGTCCGGTGGGACTCAGGCATAGTGACCTCGCGTGCGGGACTTCGCCTCCTCCGGGGCTTCCGCGTGGTCCAGGCCCAGCAGGGCCGCGCCCAGGACCGGGGGGGCCGTCACCACCCGGGGGACCGCCTTCGGGGCCCGTGCGGCGAGCAGAGTACGGACCCGGTCGTCCAGCTGCGCGTGGCCCGCGGCCAGGACGCTGCCGCCGAGCACCACCGGCACCTCCTCGTCCAGCAGGCCGAGCCGCTCCAGCGCCACCGCCGCCAGCGCCACCACCTCGTCCGCCTGCCGGTCCACGAGGGACCGCGCCACCGGGTCGCCCGCGGCGGCCACCGCGAACAGCAGCGGCGCGAGCCGCTGGGTGCGGGCCACCGGGACGGTGCCCAGGTGCACGCCCTCGATCAGCTCGCGCATCGTGCCGAGGCCGAAGTGCGCGGGCAGTGCCGTCGCCAGGGCCGTCGGCTCGCCGCGGCCGTCCTCCGCCCGCGCCGCGTACCAGATCGCCTCCGCCGCGAGGCCCGCGCCGCCGCCCCAGTCGCCGGAGAGCTTGCCGAGCGCGGGGAAGCGGTGGGTGCGGCCGTCGGGCAGCAGGCCGGCGCAGTTGATGCCGGCGCCGCAGACGACGGCGACGCCGCGCGGCTGCGCGCCCGGCGGGAGGCCGGCGCGGAGCAGGGCGAACGTGTCGTTGTGGACGGCGACCGTACGGCCCCAGCCGCGGGCCTCCAGCGCCGCGCCGATGGTGCGCTCCTCGACGGGCAGGTCGACGTTCGCCAGGCACGCCGACACGTGCTCGGCGACGAGCCCCACACCGGAGCCGGGTCCGGCACCGGACGCGGGGCCGTCCGGGGCACCGGAGGCCTCCGAACCGCCGCCGGCGCTCCGTACCGCCCCCGCCACCGCCTCCGCCAGCACCCCGACCGCCGCCGCCACCCCCGTCGCCGGCGGCCGGAAGCCGCCGCTGCGCGCCTCGCCCAGCACCGTGCCGTCCGCCGCGACCAGCGCCGCGTCCGTCTTGCTGTTCCCCGCGTCGATCGCCAGCACGGCGGCCGCGCTCACGCCCACGGCAGGTGCTCCCGGTTGTGGTCGAGCAGCGCGCCGGTCAGCCGCTCGGCCCGGTCGTACTGGCCGACCAGCGGGTGCGCGAGCAGCGCGCGGAACACGCGCTCGCGCCCGCCGTGCAGGGCGGCGTCCAGCGCCAGCCGCTCGTACGCCGTCGTGTGGGCGACGAGGCCGGCGAAGAGCGGGTCCAGCGCCGGGACCGCGAGCGGCCGGGCGCCGTCCGCGGTGACCTCGGCCTGCACCTCGACGACCGCGTCGTCGGGCAGGAACGGCAGGGTGCCGCGGTTGACGGTGTTGACGACCTGGACCGCGCCGGCCGCGTCGCCCAGCAGCGACGCGGCGAGCGCGACGGCGGCCTCGGAGTAGAACGCCCCGCCGCGCTGCGCCAGCAGCTCCGGCTTGGTGTCGAGCGCCGGGTCGGCGTACATCCGCAGCAGCTCGGCCTCGATCTCGGCGACCCGCGCGCCGCGGGAGGGGCCCTCGCGCTGTTCGCGGACGACCTCGTCGTGGGCGTAGTAGTAGCGCAGGTAGTACGAGGGCACGACGCCGAGCCGGGTCGGCAGCTCCGCCGGCAGGTGCAGGTCCCCGGCGATCCGCGCGCCGTGCTCGGCGATCAGCTTCGGCAGCACGTCGGTGCCGCCGGGGCCGCCGAGGCGTACGCTCAGCTCCCAGGTGAGGTGGTTGAGGCCGACGTGGTCCAGGTGGACGTCTTCAGGGGCGGCGTCCAGGAGCGCGGCGAACTTTCGTTGCAGGTGGATGGCGACGTTGCACAGGCCCACCGCGCGGTGGCCCGCCTGCAGCAGCGCGCGGGTGACGATGCCGACGGGGTTGGTGAAGTCGATGATCCAGGCGCCGGGTGCGGCCCTGCGCACCTGTTCGGCGAGGTCGAGGACCACGGGCACGGTGCGCAGCGCCTTCGCGAGGCCGCCCGCGCCGGTGGTCTCCTGGCCGACGCAGCCGCAGTCCAGCGGCCACGTCTCGTCCTGCTGCCGGGCCGTCTGCCCGCCGACGCGCAGCTGGACGAGCACGGCGTCGGCGCCCTCGACGCCCTCGGCCAGCCGGCCGGTGGTGACGACCCGCCCGGGGTGGCCCTGCCGGGCGAACATCCGCCGAGCCAGCGCGCCGACCAGCTCCAGCCGCTCGGCGGCGGGGTCGATGAGCACCAGCTCGTCGACGGGCAGCGTGTCGCGCAGCCGCGCGAAGCCGTCGACGAGTTCTGGCGTGTACGTGGATCCGCCGCCGACCACTGCGAGTTTCAACCTTTGACTCCTGTCAGGGTGACGCCCTCGATGAAGGCTTTCTGGGCGAAGAAGAAGACCACGATCACCGGGGCCATGACCAGCACCGTGGCCGCCATGGTGAGGTTCCAGTCGGTCTGGTGGGCGCCCTTGAACGACTCCAGCCCGTAGCTCAGCGTCCACCAGCCCGGGTCCTCCGAAGCGTAGATCTGCGGCCCGAAGTAGTCGTTCCAGCAGTAGAAGAAGTGGAACAGGGCGACGGCGGCGATGGCGGGTTTCGCCATCGGCACCACGATGCGCAGCAGCGTGCGCAGTTCGCCGCAGCCGTCGATGCGCGCGGCCTCGGTGTACTCGCGCGGGATGGTCAGCAGGAACTGCCGGAGCAGGAAGACGCTGAAGGGGTTGGCGAAGGCGAACGGGATGATCAGCGGCCACAGCGTGCCGGTCAGGTCCATCTGCCGGGACCAGAACAGGTACATGGGCACGATGACGACCTGCGGCGGCAGCATCATCGCGGCGATGACCATCATCATCGCCAGGTTCCGCCCGCGGAAGCGGAACTTGGCCAGCGCGTACGCCACGGGGAGGCTGGAGCCGACGGCGAGCACGGTGCCCAGGCCGGCGTAGAGCAGCGTGTTGCGCCACCAGGTGAGGAACCCGGGCGTCTCCCACACCGTGCGGAAGTTGCCCCACTCCCAGGTACGCGGCCACAGCGCCCGGGTCAGCGCCTGGTCGTCGCTCATCACGGCGGTGAGGAAGACGAAGGCGAACGGCAGTACGAAGAACAGGGAGGCGGCGATGGCCAGGGCGTGCACCGCGACCCAGTGCAGCAGCTCGCGGCGGCGCGCCATCAGTCGTCCTCCTTCAGGAAGCCGCTGCCGCGGCGCATCAGCACGTAGGTGAAGGCCATCGCGAGGACGAAGAGCACGAGGGCGACGACGCACGCCGCGCCCGTGTCGAACCGCTGGAAGCCCAGGTGGTAGACGCTCTGCGGGACGGTGAGGGTCGACTTCTCCGGGTAGCCGGGCTCGAAGTGCTGGCCGGAGCCGCCGATGACGCCGCTGGCGACCTTCGCGGCCACGATGGGCTCGGTGTAGTACTGCATCGTCGCGATCACGCCGGTGACGACGGCGAAGAGCACGACGGGCCGGATGTTCGGCAGCGTGACGTACCGGAACCTCGCCCACGCGCCGGCGCCGTCCAGCTCGGCGGCCTCGTACTGCTCCTTGGGCACGTCCAGCAGCGAGGCCATGAAGATGACCATGAGGTCGCCGATGCACCACAGCGCGAGGACCGTCAGCGCGGGTTTGGACCACTGCGCGTCGTTGAACCAGCCGGGTTCGCCCAGGCCGATCCGGTCGAGGATGGTGTTGACGGGCCCGGTGCCGGGGTTCATCAGGAAGACGAAGGACATGGTCGCGGCGACCGGCGGCGCCAGGAACGGCAGGTAGAACAGGGTCCGGAAGACACCCGCGCCGGTCTTGATCCGGGTGATGAGCAGGCCGACGCCGAGTCCGAAGACGGTGCGCAGGGTGACCATCACGGCGACCAGCCACAGGGTGTTGGTCAGCGCGGGCCAGAAGAAGGGGTAGTCGAACAGGACGTAGCGCCAGTTCTTCAGCCCCACCCAGACGGGGTCGGTGAACCCGTCGTACTTCATGAAGGAGAAGTAGACGGTGGCGCCGAGCGGGTAGGCGAAGAAGACGCTGAAGCCGATCAGCCAGGGCGAGAGGAACCCGAGGGTGCGCAGCGCCGCGCGGCGGCGCCGCGCACCCAGGGTGTGGACGGCGGCGGACATCAGCCGGCCTGCGCGTTGTCCTTGTCGATCTGCTCGTCCGCCTGCTCCAGCAGGGACGCCAGATCGTCCTCCTCGCCGCTTTCGTACTTCAGCCCGTAGTCCTGCAGGGTGAGCAGGAAGGCGCCGCCGTTCCTGGAGGACGGGGCGTGGCTGGACCCGGGGTGCTGGGCGATGTCGACGAACGTGCGGTAGACGGGGTCGTCGTTGAGCCTGGGGGACTCCAGCGCGGCCAGCGTGGAGGGCACGTTGTGGATGGTGTTGGCGAAGTCCACGACGGCGTCGGTGTCGGTCGTCAGGTACTTCACCAGCTCCCAGGCGGCGTTCTTCTTCCCGCTGGTGGCGGCGATGCCGGTGATGGTGCCGGAGAGGTAGCCCTTGCCGTACGAGTCGGCCTGGTCGTCGGGGACGGGGAAGGGGGCCGCGCCTATCTCGAAGTCGACGCCGGCGTCGGCGGCCATCTTGCCGCGCCACTCGCCGTCCATCTGCATGGCGACCTGGCCGGTGTGGAAGGGGTGCTTGGGGCCCCACTCGTCGCCGAAGGTGTTGCGGTACCTGCGCAGCTTCTCGAAGCCGCCCAGCTCCTCGACCATGCTCTTCTGCCACTCGAAGAGTTCGGTCATCCGCGGGTCGGCGGCGGCGTTGGAGTCGCCCTCGTCGTCGAAGTAGGTGACGCCGAACTGGCCGCCGTAGTGCTCGACGGTGGTCTCGTAGCCCTGGTAGTTGGGCATGAAGCCCAGCTGTTCGTAGCCGTCGCCGTCGGGCCTGGTGAGCTTCTTCGCGACCTCCTCGAACTCGGAGAGGGTCTTCGGCGGGGCGTCGATGCCGGCCTCCGCGAAGGCGTCCTTGTTGTAGTAGAGGCCGTACGCGTCGCCGAGCAGGGGCAGCGCGCAGCGCTTGCCCTCGTACCGGGTGTACTCCAGCATCGGCGCCGGGAAGGTCTTCGCCGGGTCGATGCCGGACTCGTCCAGGAACGGGCCGAGGTCGGCGAGGACGTTCGAGGAGCAGAAGCGGCCGACGTTGTCGGTGGTGAACGAGGACACCACGTCGGGCGCGTTGTCGCCGCCGGCGCGCAGGCCCTGGTTCAGCTTGTCGTCGTTGACGCCCTTGACGGCCTCGACGGTGATGTGGGGGAACTTCTTCTCGAACGCGTCGATGTTGGCCTCGATCGCCTCGACCTCGGACGGCGCGCTCCAGCCGTGCCAGAAGGTGAGCGTGACCTCGGCGTCCGGGTCGTCGTTCGCGGCGCCGGTGTCGTTGCTTCCGGTGCAGGCGGCGGCCAGGGACAGCGCGGCCGCGGCGGCGACCGCGGCGACGGCGCGGGCGCGTGGGCGGGTTGCGGGCATGGGTGACGTACCTCCTGGCGGGAGACGGGTACGGGCGTACGGGCGTACGGGTGAGACGGGCCGGGCCGGGCCGGGCGGGGCCGGCGGCCGGTGGGCGGGTGGCGGGCTTCAGCGGGCGGTGGTGTCGAAGACCTCGTCGCGGGTGGTGGCGAGCGCGCTCTCCAGCGCGCCGGTGAGCACGGGGTGCCGTTCGACCTCGCCGGTCACCAGGCGGGGCCGGGGTGCGGCCAGTTCGGCCAGCTCGGACTGGACGAGGGCGCGCAGCCGGTCACCGCCGGCGGCCAGCACGGCGCCGGAGAGCACGATGAGCTGCGGGTCGAGGACGGCGACGACGGCGGCGAGGCCGACGGCGAGGCGCTGGGCGTAGCGGGCGAGCAGTTCGGCGTGGCGGGGTTCTTCGGGGTCGGCGGCGGCGCGCGCGACGAGTTCGACGGCGACCTCGGCGTAGTGCCCGCGCTCGGGCGTGAGGCCCAGCTCGCGGGCGAGCGGGGCGAGCGCCTGGGCACCGGCCAGCTCCTGGAAGCCGCCGCTGTTGGCGCGGGTGACCTGGCGGACGAGGGTGGCGCCGGGCACCGGCAGGAAGCCGACCTCGCCGGCGCCGCCGGTGCCGCCGCGGTGCAGCCGGCCGCCGATGACGACGGCGGCGCCGAGGCCCTCCTCGTTCCACAGCAGGACGAAGTCGTCGTGGCCGCGGGCGGCGCCGCGGCGCTGCTCGGCGACGGCGGCGAGGTTCACGTCGTTGTCGTACGCCAGCGGCATGGGCAGGGCGGCGGCCAGCTCCTCCAGCAGCGTCGGGGAGTGCCAGCCGGGCAGGTGGGAGGCGTAGCGCAGGCGGCCGGTGCCGGGGTCGAAGGCGCCGGGGGTGCCGATGACGGCGCGGTGCAGCTCGGCGCGGGTGAGCCCGGCGTCCTTGGCGGCGCCGTCGACGGCGCGGACGACGCGGCGCACGGTGCCCTCCGCGGCGGAGCCGCCGCCGGTGCGCTTGGCGGTGGCCAGTTCGTACGAGCCGACGGTGCGGCCGGTGACGTCGGCGACGGCCGCGTGGATCCGGGCGGCGGTGACGTCGAGCCCGACGACGTGCGCGACGGCGGGGTTGAGGGCGTACAGCTGGGCGTTGGGTCCCGGGCTGCCCTCGCTGGTGCCGGTCGCGACCACCAGGCCGGCCGCCTCCAGCCGGGCCAGCAGCTGCGAGGCGGTCGGCTTGGACAGGCCGGTGAGCTTGCCGAGCCGGGTGCGCGAGAGCGCGCCGTGCTCCAGCAGCAGGTCCAGCGCGGCGCGGTCGTTCATCGCGCGCAGCGTCCCGGGGCCACCGGCCATGGGCGTCACCTCTCACCGATCCGGACTCGTGCCGTACAGCTTGCCGTCTCCGAATGGTTAGGAAACTTTCCTATCGGAGTGCGGTGAAAGTAATGCCCCGGACGGAGCACGTCAAGAGGGTGTGCGCCGGCGGATCCGGCCGTCCGCGGGCGCCGGGCGGTGCTACTCCCCGCCCCCGCCACCGCCGTCGCCGCCGCCCGGGGCCGGCTGCTGCCGCGGCACCACGGCCGCCTGGCCCGGCGGCGGCACCAGCACGCCCGTCGGCAGGTCCGACATCACGATCCCGGCCGCCAGCAGCGTCTCGCGGATGCGCCAGCGCAGCTCGCGCTCGACCCCGAAGGACTTCCCCGGCATCGTCTTGACCTGCACCTGCAGCGTCGCCGTGCCCTGCGAGACGGCGGTCAGGCCCAGCACCTCGACCTCGCCCCACAGCTGCTCGCTCCACGGCTCGGTGCGGCCCAGCTCCTCACCGGCCGCGAGGATCGCGGCACGCACCTGGTCCAGGTCCTCACCGGCCGGTACGGGCACGTCGACCGCGGCCGTCGCCCAGCCCTGGCTGAGGTTGCCGATCCGCTTGACCTCGCCGTTGCGCATGTACCAGATCGCCCCGTTGTCGCCGCGCAGCTTGGTCACCCGCAGCCCGACCTCGATCACCTCGCCGGTGACCTCGCCGACGTCGATGGTGTCCCCGACCCCGTACTGGTCCTCGACGAGCATGAAGATCCCGGAGAGGAAGTCCATCACCAGGTTGCGGGCGCCGAAGCCGATCGCGACGCCCGCGACGCCGGCGCTGGCCAGCAGCGGCGCCAGGTCGATCTCCAGCGCGGACAGGATGGTCAGGGCGGCTGTGCCGAGGATCACAAAGGAGGCGCCGCTGCGCAGGATGGAGCCGAGCGCCTCGGAGCGCTGCCGGCGTCTCTCGTGGTTGACGAGCAGGCCGCCGAGGGCGGTGCCGTCCACGGCGTCGGCGGTGCGCGTCATCCGCGCTATCAGCCTGGTGATCATACGCTGCACCACGCGGCGCAGCACGTACGCGATGACGGCGATCAGCAGGATGCGCAGGCCCACGCCCAGCCACGAGGTCCAGTTCTCCTGGAGCCACCCGGCCGCCTCCTCCGCGCTCCTGCGCGAGTCTTCGAGCGACGGAGAGGGGCTCTCTGCGGCCGGGAGGCGGGTGACGGACACGGGCCTGGAACCTTCCGTTCTGGGGCGCGGGCACTCACCCTACCCGGCGCTCCGGCCTGCTCTTTCCCGCCGCGGCGGGCGCCCGTCCTGCGCCGGCGCCGCGGTCCGGTCAGCGCCGCGGGCGGCGAGGCGTAGGGCCGGGTCGAAGCGGGGATCACGTCCTCGGGCGCGGCCGTGGAACCTTGCCGGACGGTTGGCCCGTTTACCTGATCGTGGTGGCGCGGAGGCGGGCGTGCAGGACACACTGTTGACCAGATCGTCCCGGCGCGAGCCACGCGCCGCCGGCGTACAAGGAGGCACCGTGCCGCACGTCCTCGTTCTCAACGCTTCATACGAGCCGCTCGGCGTCGTGCCACTGCGCCGCGCGCTCATCCTGGTGCTGAACGGCAAGGCTGTGAGCCTGGAGGAGTCCGGCGCCTTCCTGCACAGCGCCACGCGGGTGATAGCGGCGCCGAGCGTCGTGCGCCTGCAGCGCTTCGTACGGGTCCCCGTCCGGGGGCCCGTTCCGCTCACGCGCCGGGCGCTCTTCGCCCGCGACGGCGGGCGCTGCGCGTACTGCGGCGGCGTGGCCACCAGCGTCGACCACGTCATCCCGCGCAGCCGCGGCGGACAGCACCGCTGGGACAACGTCGTGGCGGCCTGCCGCCGCTGCAACCACGTGAAGGCCGACCGGCCGATCCACGAGCTGGGCTGGCGCTTGCGCCACCAGCCGGGCCCGCCGTCCGGGCTGGCCTGGCGGATCATCGGAACGGGGCATAGGGACCCGCGCTGGTTGCCTTATCTGCAGCCATACGGCGCGGACGAGGCCCTGGCCCGGATCGACGGCATCTCTGCCTAGAACCGGGCCTTTGTTATGCCCGCTCGGGCGCCCGCGGCGCCGCCCTCCCCCGGAACCGAACGGGTGCGCACCGCGTGATGAAGGGCAGGATGGGGGCCCGGCACCCGCTCGCGCAGCACGCTACGGTACCGATCCGAACAAGATCCCGGGAATCGCGGTGTGACGGTCGGCACGGACCGCCATACTTGCCGACGGTGCCCGGGGCGGACTGGACCCGCCCGCATCCGGGCGAACAGCCAGCGACCCAGGGGGAGGTCACGTGACGTACCCGCCGCGGGCCGGCAGCGCCGCGCCGCCGGAGCACCAGACCGCGCCTGCGCTTCCCGCGCAGCCCGGGCCCGACGGCCCACCCGCACCGCAGGCGGGTCCCCCCGGCGCCGCCCCGGCGCCGCCGGCCGCCGCGCCGCCGGACCGGCGCTCCGCGTTCACCGAGGGCTTCGAGCGGCTGCGCGCCGCCGCGACCACCGAGCCGGGCCGGCTGCGGATCATCGGGGCGGTACTGGCGGCGCTGGTCGTGCTGTTCGGCGCGCTCACCGCGTGGCAGGTGTCCGACCGGGCCGCGGCGGCGGACGACGTCGTGAACCGCAGCCAGCCGCTGAGCGCGGACGCCGCCGACATCTACCGCTCCCTGGCCGACGCCAACACCACGGCGGCCACCGGCTTCCTGGAGGGCGGGCAGGAGCCGCGCAAGGTGCGCGAGCGGTACGACGAGGACATCAAGCGGGCCTCGGAGCTGCTGGTGCGGGCCGCTTCCAGCTCCCAGGGCGCCGAGGAGTCGCAGGAGCAGATCGAGGAGCTGAACCGGGCGCTGCCCGTCTACACCTCGCTCGTCGAGACCGCCCGCGCCAACAACCGCCAGGGCCTGCCGCTCGGCGGCGCGTACCTGCGCTACGCCGACGACCAGATGCGCGAGACGCTGCTGCCCGCCGCCCGCAAGCTGTACAGCTCCGAGACCGCCCAGCTGGAGCAGGACTACTCCGACGCCCAGGCGTGGCCCTGGGTCGCGCTGGGCAGCGGACTGGTCGCGCTCGGCGTGCTGTTCTGGGCGCAGCGCCGCCACTACCGCCGGACGAACCGGGTGTTCAACCACGGCCTGCTGGCGGCCACCGCGGCCACCGCGGTCGTGCTGCTCTGGCTGGCCGTCGGGCACACCTTCGCCCGCTCCGGCCTCGGCGACTCCGACCGGCACGGCGCCCAGTCGCTGCACGCGCTCAACGAGGCGCGCATCAACACCCTCCGGGCGCGGGCCGACGAGAACCTCACGTACGTCAACCGCGGCTCCGTCACCGACGACCAGGGCGTCGACACGTACGAGGCCAGCTACCTCAAAGGCATGACCGAGCTGGCAGGCGAGAAGCCGGACGCCGAGGAGGCGCCGGAGGACAGCATGCTCGGCCGCGCCCTGCGGCTGGCCGACGACAGCCAGGGCCGCGAGCCCGTCGCCGCGGCGATGGACGACGTACGCGAGTGGCGCGCGATGCACGGCGAGGCGCAGGAGAGGAACGTCGCGGGCGACTACGAGTCCGCGAAGGACATGGTCATCGGCGGCGACGGGGAGAAGTCGACCAGCGAGTTCTTCGACCGGGTCGACGACAGCCTCGTCGAGGCCCTGGAGCACGAGCAGCGGGAGTTCCTCCGGGCGGCCGAGGACGGCCGCGGGGCGCTCTCCGGCCTGTGGATCGGCGCCGCGGTGCTCGCCGTGCTGGGCGCCGTCGGCGCGGTGTTCGGCATCGGCCGCAGGCTCTCGGAGTACCGGTGACGGCGGAGGGGGAGGCAGCTGTGCGGACAACACCGAGGACGGCAGCACCGAGGACGGCACCGCCCGGGACGAGGCGGAGCCTGCGCGGCTGGGGCGGCGTGGCCGGTACGGCGGCCGCCGTCGCCCTGACCGCCGCGCTGCTGCCCGGCCTTGCGGGCGACGTACGGCAGGACCGCCCGGCCGCGGCCGACGACCGCGCCGCCGGCGAAGGCGGGCCAGGAGGAGTGCGAGAGGCCGGAGGCGAGCCTGCGGCCGTCCGCGAACGCCTCGGGCGACGGCGTCCAGCGCATCATCGACCGCGGCCATCTCATCGCGGGCATCGACCAGAACAGCTACCGGTGGGGCTACCGCAACCCGCTCACCGGCAAGCTGGAGGGCTTCGACATCGACCTGGCGCGGGCCATCGCCGGGGAGATCCTCGGCGACGAGTCGAAGGTCACCTTCCGCTCCATCCCCACCAGCGAGCGCATCACGGCGCTGAAGAAGAAGCGGGTGGACATCGTGGTGCGCACGATGACGATCAACTGCGAGCGCATCGAGGAGGTGGCCTTCTCCACCGAGTACTTCACCGGCGACCAGGCGGTGCTGGCTCCCGCCGGCTCGGACATCACCGGCTTCGACGAGAGCCTCAAGGGCAAGCGCGTCTGCACCGCCGAGGGCTCCACGGGCCAGGGGGCCCTGGAGGAGGGGGAGTACGGCGCGGAGGTCAAGCTGGTGCCGAACCAGCTCGACTGCCTGGTGCGGCTGCAGCTCGGCGAGGCCGACGCGGTCGTCACCGACAACGCGCTGGCGGCCGGCCAGGCCGCGCAGGACCCCTCGACGCGGCTGGTCGGCACCCTGAACCGCCCCGAGCCCTACGGCGTGGCGATGAACATCGACGACCACGACCTGGTGCGCCGGGTGAACAAGCTGCTTGAGGACTACCGCCAGAACGGCTGGCAAGACGCCTACCAGAAGTGGCTGGCCAAGGACATGCCGGGGATCGACGGGCCGCCGGCCCCGAAGTACAAGGACTGAGCAGGCGCACGAAGCGACACGTCAACGGGCAGAGCACGGCAGCACGGAGGGAAACAGATGCCGCTCCCGCCACGGGGCTCGATGGACCGCGAGGAGGTCGATCGTGCGCTTGCGCGGCTGGGAGCCGAGCACGAGGCGATCGAGACCTCGCTGCTCGCGCTCCAGGACCACGCGGGACGCCGGCTGCTGGAGGGCGCCGAGCTGTCCGGTACGACGAAGGAGCGCTGGGCCGCCGCCGAGCAGGCGATCACGCTGCTGTGGGCGCACTTCGAGGCGTACACCGGCGCGCTGGCCTCCGCCCGGGAGCTCCGCGCCCGCCGCCGCTCGCCCGGCGCCGCGGAGCTGGCCGAGCTGGCCGCGCTGCTGCGCGCCGTCGGCGTCACCATCGCGCCGGGCGCCGCCTCGTCCCCCGCGGCCGCCGGCGGCTACCCGGCGGCGCTCACGGGCCCGGCCCGGCTGTCGGAGTCGCTGAAGCTGGACGAGCTGGTGGAGCGGATGAACCGGTGGTACGCGGAGGTGATCGACGTCGTCGCGGCGGCGGACTCCGTGTGGTCGGCGCTGCCCGCGCGCATCGACCTGCTCGCCGCCGAGCTGCAGCGCACCCGTTCGCTGGCCCAGTCCGTGGGCGTGCGTCCCGGCGAGCACCCGGCGGGCGACGACCTGGAGCGGATCACCGCGGAGCTGGCCGCGCTGCGCGACGAGGTGGTGCGCGACCCGCTGGCGTTCTGGTCCCGGCCGGCGGGGCGCAGTCCCGGCGCGGCGCCGGGCGGCGGGGCGCCGGACACCGCGCGCTACGACGCGGCGGCCCGCGGTCTGGAGGACGTGCGCCGGGAGATCGACGCCGTGCTGCACGTCCGGCAGGACGCGGAGGAGCGGCTGGTCAAGGTGCGCGACGTGCTGTCGCGCGCGGACCGTACGCTGGGCGAGGCCCGCCGGGCGCGCGGCGAGGTGCTGGCGAAGATAGCGGCGTCGGAGGTGCCGGCGGTCAGCGGCCCGCCGACCGCGCTGAACGAACAGCTGGCCAACGCGGTGGAGTTCCGCAGGCGGGCCCAGTGGCACCGGCTGTCGCCGCTGCTGGAGAGCCTGGAGCAGCGGGCCGAGGAGGAGTTGCTGCGGGCGCGGGAGTCGCTGACGGCGGTGACCGCGCCGCTGGCCGTCCGGGCGGAGCTGCGCGGCCGGCTGGACGCGTACAAGGCGAAGGTGGCGCGGCACGGCTTCGCCGAGGACCGCATCCTGGTGGAGCGGTACGACGTGGCGCGCCGGCTGCTGTGGTCGGCACCCTGCGATCTGATCGCGGCGGAGCAGGCGGTGCTGCGCTACCAGCGGGCCACGGCGGAGGTGCTGGCCGCCGGGCGGGCGGCACCGCCCTCGCGCGCACTGCGCGCCGAGGGGGAGGACCGGCCCGGGGGCATGGCGTGAGGCTGGACGGAACGGAGTTGGGGGAGTCATGAGCAACGCGCAGGCATGTCAGCGGCCGGGCTGCGGAGGCACGTACGAGGACGTCGGCGGCGGCGAGCTGTACTGCGACACCTGCGGCCTCGCCCCCGTCGTGTCGCCGGACGGCGTCGTCGGCTCCGCGCCCACCGGGGTGACCGGCCGCGGCCGCGGCAGCCGGGGCAGCTCGTCGAACAGCTCCAGCGCGTCGAGCCGGTCGAGCAGCACGTCCCGGAGCAGTTCGCGGGCGTCGCGCCGGTCGGTCTCCGGGCGGCTGTCGCGCGCGCTGACCGGGGAGTCCACGGGCCGCTCGGTCTCGGTCAAGAGTTCCCGTACGTCCGCGGTCGCCTCCCGCGGCAAGCTGGGCGCGGGCCTGGTGTCGGTGCCGGAGGTGCCGCGGCCCGACCCGCGCACCGCGGTGCTGGAGAACCCCGAGGTGCCCGAGCGCAAGCGGTACTGCAGCCGCAGCGACTGCGGGGCGCCGGTGGGCCGGTCGCGCGGCGGCCGGCCGGGGCGTACCGAGGGCTTCTGCACCAAGTGCGGGCAGCCGTACTCCTTCGTGCCGAAGCTGCAGGAGGGCGACATCGTCCACGGGCAGTACCAGGTCGCGGGCTGCCTCGCGCACGGCGGCCTGGGCTGGATCTACCTGGCGATCGACCGCGCGGTCGCCGACCGCTGGGTGGTGCTCAAGGGCCTGCTGAACACCGGCGACGAGGACGCGATCGCCGCCGCGGTCTCCGAGCGCCGCTTCCTCGCGGAGATCGAGCACGCGGGCATCGTGCGCATCTACAACTTCGTCGAGCACCTCGACCAGCGCACCGGCAGCCTCGACGGCTACATCGTCATGGAGTACGTCGGCGGCAAGTCGATGAAGGAGATCGCCAACGAGCGGCGCACGCCGGACGGCAAGCGGGACCCGCTGCCGGTCGAGGTGGCGTGCGCGTACGGGATCGAGGCGCTGGAGGCGCTCGGGCACCTGCACAGCCGCAACCTGCTGTACTGCGACTTCAAGGTCGACAACGCGATCCAGCAGGGCGACCAGCTCAAGCTGATCGACATGGGCGCGGTGCGCCGCATGGACGACGACGAGTCGGCCATCTTCGGCACCGTCGGCTACCAGGCCCCGGAGGTCGCCGACGTCGGCCCGTCCGTCGCCTCCGACCTGTACACGGTGGCCCGCACGCTGGCCGTGCTGACCTTCGACTTCCAGGGCTACACCAACGTCTTCGTCGACAGCCTGCCCGACCCCGACTCGATCGACGTCTTCAACCGGTACGAGTCCTTCTACCGCCTGCTGGTCCGCGCCACCGACCCCGACCCGGCCCGCCGGTTCGCCTCGGCCGCGGAGATGTCCGAGCAGCTGACGGGCGTGCTGCGGGAGGTCGTGGCGGTGCAGACGGGCAAGCCACAGCCGGCGCTGTCCACGCTCTTCGGGCCGGAGCTGCGGGTGGTGGACACCGAGCTGTTCCCGCCGGCGACCGGCGAGACCTCGCAGCTGGGCGCCCGGGTGGTCGGCAAGCGCGCCCGCGCGGCGCGGGCCGCGGGCAACGGCGCCCCGGCGCTGCTGGCCGCCCAGGGCGTACCGGGGCAGCTGCCGGGCGGCGCGCAGGGGATGGGCACGCAGGTGGCGCTGCCCGCACAGATCGCCGACACGCTGCCGCTGGACTCCCCCGCGGCGGCGCTGGCGCTGCCGGTGCCGCGGGTGAACCCGAACGACCCCAACGCGGGCTTCCTCGCGGGCCTGCTGGCGTCCGCGCCGGCGGAGCTGACCGCCGCGCTGTCCAACGCGCCGACCGACTCCGTCGAGCTGCAGCTGCGCCGGGTGCGCGCCCACCTGGAGCTGGGCGACCTGGCGGCGACCGGCTCGGCGCTGGGCGAGCTGGGCGAGCAGCACCCCGACGACTGGCGGATCGTCTGGTACCGGGGGCTGCAGGCGCTGGCCACCCGCGACTTCGAGACCGCCGCGCTGTCGTTCGACGCGATCTACGACGCCTTCCCCGGCGAGCCCGCGCCGAAGCTGGCGCTGGGCATCTGCGCCGAGGTGCTGGGCCAGCTGGACAACGCCACCGAGTACTACCGGCTGGTGTGGACGACCGACCCGGCCTACGTCAGCGCCGCGTTCGGCCTGGCCCGGGTGCGGCTCGCCGCCGCCGACCGGTCCGGTGCGGTACGGGCGCTGGAGTCCGTACCGGAGGCGTCGATCCACTACACCGCGGCGCGCATCGCCGCGATCAGAGCGCGGTTGCGCCAGCGCGCGCCGCAGGAGCCGCTGCTGACCGATCTGCAGGCCGCCGGCACGCAGGTGGAGCGGCTGCAGGACGTGGGTCTGGACGCCGGCCGCCGGGCGAGGCTGTCCACCGAGGTACTGGGCAGTGCGCTGGACTGGGTGCTGACCGGCCGCACCGGGGCCGGTGCGGGTCCGTCCGGCCCGGCGGGCTCCTACGGCACACTGCAGCCGCTGCTGGGCTGCGCGCTGGACGAGAACGGACTGCGGCTCGGTCTGGAAAACTCCTTCCGCGTGCTGGCCCGGCTCGCACAGCACGGCCACGAGCGGATCGACATGGTCGAACGGGCCAACCGCTACCGGCCGAAGACCTGGGTATGAGAGGACAGCCCATGGCGAACACACCTCCCGTATCCCAGCTGAGCGCGTGCCCCTCGTGCGAGGAGCCGCTGGAGGCGGGCGACCTGTTCTGCGGGGCGTGCGGCGCGGATCTCGCCGCGCCGGCGCCCGCGCCGGCTGCGGCTCCGGCCGCGGGTTCAGCCGCGGCCGCCGAGCCCGCGGCCGGGCCGAACGGGGCC